>DAISKM010000259.1:0-2585 GCA_036820945.1 Pseudolabrys sp. | reverse complement strand
GGTAGACGCCGCAAGCGTACTGTCACGAATGCCGTGAGAAGCGCAAGCGCGAGGATCAGGTAATAAAGAAATATCGTCCGGTAGATCGGTGAAAATTCCAGCCCGAATACGGCAGCGAATCCGCCTTCCTCTGCGTTGAACGGGATGCCGAAAAAAGTCGGCCGTGGAATGCTCGTGATTCCGGCATAGCCGTTGGTCAAGTCGACCCAGTTAATGAGGACGATGCGGATGATTTCGCCGAACGCGAGCGTGACGATGGCGAGATAGTCGCCGCGCAGACGGAGCACCGGAAAGCCGAGCAAAATTCCCCAAAAAGAAGCGAGGATGCCCGCGAGGGGTAGAAGAATCCAGAACGAAAAGCCGAACGTCTTGGCGAGGAGAGCGTAGGAATAAGCGCCAACCGCATAAAATGCCACGTAACCGAGATCGAGGAGGCCGGCGAGGCCTACAACGATGTTCAGGCCCCATCCCAGCATCACGTAGATCAGAATTTGAATGCCGAAGTTGTCGATCCACTTCACGGCCCGGCCGTAACCTGCCGTCGCGATGACGATGGCTGGATAAAGAATGACAAAACCGAGCGCAAACGGGATGATCCAGCTGGCGACATGCCTACGCCACGACGCGGGCTCGGCGCTGGGACGCATTTTGCGCTGCTGCAACCACGGTTCGATTGCGAGGGAATAGGCGAGACGCCCGAGACCGGCGATCGCGACTATGGCGAACAGCAGCGGCC
Organism: Pseudolabrys sp.; assembly: GCA_036820945.1. Classification (GTDB taxonomy): domain Bacteria; phylum Pseudomonadota; class Alphaproteobacteria; order Rhizobiales; family Xanthobacteraceae; genus Pseudolabrys. The sequence goes on along the minus strand of DAISKM010000259.1, from coordinate 1,849 downwards.
AGCGGGTGACAAGGATCAGATCGTTGCGAACGTCGGTGACGGTCTCGAATCCGACCAGCGGCAGGAACAGGCCGAAAGCAAGCAACGCCGTGAGGCCTGCGTCCCGCAGGGCACGGGCCGTGTCGACGCGCTTTGCTGGCGCGTCGGTAGTCATATCAGACCTTCTCGACATCCGGTCGGCCGAACAACCCTTGCGGCAGGAAAATCAGGGTGATCGCGAGGACCGAAAAGGCCGCGACGTCCTTATAGTCGATTGAAAAATATGCAGACCACATGGTCTCGATAAGGCCGATCAGGATGCCGCCGATAACCGCGCCCGGCAGAGAGCCGATGCCGCCGAGGACTGCGGCAGTGAAGGCCTTCACGCCCGGCACGAACCCATCCGCGAAGCTCACAACGCCATAGTACATCAGGTACATCGTCCCAGCGACGGCGGCGAGCGCGGCCGCAATGACGAAGGTCATCGAAATTGTCCGGTCGACATCGACGCCGACCAGCGCGGCCATTTTTTGATCCTGTTCGCAAGCGCGTTGGGCGCGACCCAGGCGGGTCTTTGTCACCAGATACCAGAAACAGACGAGCAGGATCGCGGTGACCACCCAAATAATCAGCTGCTTGAGCGATAGCGTCACCGGATAATCATTTTGCGTGAACAGCACGAACTCGCCCTGGACCATCGGCGGAATCGACTTGTTGCGCGGACCTTGCGTCACCTGCACGAAATTGGAAAGGAAAATGGACATTCCGATTGCCGAAATCAGCGGCGCCAACCGGAACGAGCCGCGCAAGGGTCGATAGGCGAGTCGCTCGATGGTCCAATTGACCAGCGAGGTGAATAGCATCGCCACAATCAGAATGAGAAAGAGCGCAAGTGCAATTGAGGCAATGCCGAGCACGCTTGAGAGCAGAAGAAAAGCAACCAGTGCAATAAAGGCAGACACCATGAACACGTCGCCATGGGCGAAGTTCACCATGCCGATGATGCCGAACACCATGGTGTAGCCGATGGCGATCAGCCCATAGATCGACCCCAGCGTGATGCCGTTGATAAGCTGCTGGAAGAAAACTTCCATCCCCTGCGCCTTCCGCTATCCCGGCCGACGACCAATCGCCCCCACACGAAAGGCTTAACAGGGCGTGGCCGCAGCGGCAACGCCGAGACTGCCGCGTGTTATTAAGTCGCAAGCTGTGAAAGGAAAGGCGGACAAGGCGGGCGCGAAGCGCGTGTGTGCTGCTGGCGTGGCGGCCGAGAGGGACTGAATGGGCCCCGTCCCGAACCGCCGGCTAGCTGGCTAGTGCAGACCGCCGAACAACCAGATCAGCACTAGAATCGGGATCGGAATCCCAAGCAACCAAAGCAACACGTAACGTCCCATCGTCGGTCCTCCTCTGTGTGGGGAGGAACACGTCCAGCGTCGCGAGGTTCCAAATACATTTGGTACAGTCTCGAAGACGTTTGGAATTGGAACAAATTCCAATCGCCCAGCGTTTTACTCAGCTAGGGGCGCGTGACTGAGCGATGATTCAAAGCAATGTTGGAGTTAAAATGAATCAAAATCCAGATCAGAAGCCCGGCCAACAGCAGCAGGGCGGACAACAGAAGCCCGGCCAGCAGCAGCAGGGCGGACAGCAGAAGCCCGGCCAACAGCAGCAGGGTGGCCAGCAGAAGCCTGGCCAGCAGCAGGACCGCTGACCTAGACATAGACGAGATTACGATGGCCCCGCCCGCGAGGCGGGGCTTTTCGTTTGAGAAGTCTCGCCCGGGAGTTGTTTCGCAGGTCAAGTGGAATATGCTTGTTCCATGGGCGTCTCTGCGCTGCCGTTATTTCACTTGTACGGCGATCCGCCG
>DAISKM010000258.1:0-5569 GCA_036820945.1 Pseudolabrys sp. | reverse complement strand
CGGCGCGCCGGAATCTCCGGTGCATCCGCCCATTCCGATTGTTTGATTTCGTGTCGCCGCGTCGAATAACCGAATCTGCAACGACCCAGGCGTGCCGGTCACAGTGAGCGTCGCCATGCGCGGCAGACCGAGTCCGCGCGCTGTACCGGCAACGGTGACGCCAAAACCGGCAATGGTGAGACTCTCGCCAACCGAAACACGCCGCGGCGCCGCCAACGCTGCGGGCACCACAATGTCCGGCAAGGGTGCTGCAAGCTTGAGCAGGGCGATGTCAGCGGTGGCCCGGCTCGCGGCATAGCTTGCGTAGTCAAAGCGGGGATGGCGCAAAATCGAGCGTACGGGCACGGGTGTGCCGGTCTGGTACGGCTTGACCGTGTATTGAATCTGCCGAACGACGCAGTGCGCGGCCGTCAGTACCAAATCCTGCGCCAGCGCAGTTCCGGTGCAGACGTCATCGCGCGCATCGACAATCATCACGATCGGACGCGCCGCCCATCCGATGGCGGGCGGCGCATTGCCCGTTACGGCGAAAGCGGGCGCGCCGAGCATCAAGCAAACCATGACAGGAAGGCCGCGGGACATGCCCGCCGAAACTAACACAAAGGACGAAACATGAGCTCTATTTTGCTGACAGGGCCTGCAATCGAACCGTTGTCGCTCGATGAGGCAAAGGCATTCCTTCGCGTCGAACATAGCGACGATGATCAAATCATCAGCGCGCTGATTGCCGGCGCGCGGACCCATATCGAAACACAATCACAGGTCGCGCTGATAACCCAGGGTTGGCGCATTGTGCTCGATTGCTGGCCCCAGCATGGTCGCATTGTCGTGCGGCCGGGCCCGCTCAAATCGCTCCACGCGGCGCGCTTCTATGATTTGAACGGCAATGCCCACACGATCGACACGCAGGGCTTTGTACCGGATTATGGGGGCTCGGTCCTCGCGTTCGTGCCTTGGGCCGTGCCGATGCCAGGCCGTGCGACGGCTGGAATCGAGCTCGACGTGAAGATCGGCTTTGGCGACACCGTTGAGGATGTGCCGGAGTCGCTGCGGCAGGCCGTCCGTTTGCTGGTGTCACACTGGTACGACAACCGCGGCGGCGTTGCGTCCGCCGGGCAAAGCGCGGTCTTGCCATCGACGGTCGCCGCGCTGATCGGTGATTTGAACCGCCGGCTGGTGTTGGAAGCGCCCGTCGAGTCGGAGGACGGTGCCGGAGGCGTCACACGGCTTTACGACGTAGTGACTACGCTATGGGCACAGGTGGTGCCGCTCTCCGCTTCTTCCGAGCTCTCCGCCGCTAGCCTCGGCGAAAGGGTCCGCTACCGCATTATCGTTCGCTCGCGGGCCGATATCACGACGCGCCATCGCTTTCAGGATGGCGCGCGCATTTATCGCGTTCTTGCTGCGCGCCAAAGCGTCGATCGCCGCTTCCTCGAAATCGAAGCCGAGGAACGGAAAGACTGAATTTCAATCACCATCACTATCGGATGACAAATATGCCTATAGTTGCTTCAGTCGCGCTGCGCGCTGCAGTTCACGATGCACTCATAGCCGACGCCGGTCTCGTTTCTGTGCTTGGCGGTCCGCGGGTCTATGACGAGGCGCCGCGCGGCGCCGTATTTCCGTATGTCACGCTTGGCGAGTCACGCGTCGCCAATTTTTCAGCGGGAAACGACCCCTCGGAAGAACATCAGCTGACGCTCCATGCGTGGTCGCGTCAGGGCGGCCATCGCGAGGCGCATATGATCACGGGAGCGCTCATGCAGGCTCTCGACAGCGCTCCACTCACGCTCGCTGGTCATCACCTGGTCAATTTCCGCTTCGCGGTTGCCGACGTGCGCCGCGAGTCCGACGGGCGTACCTATCATGCACTGGTGCGCTTCAGGGCGGTGACCGAACCAATCTAACGAAAGGACAATTCAATGACTGCTCAAAAAGGCAAAGACCTTCTGGTCAAAATATCTGATGGCGCAAGTTACACCACGATTGCCGGGTTGCGAACACGCCGGCTCGCGTTCAATGCCGAGACCGTCGACATTACGCACGCCGAGAGCGCCAACCGTTGGCGCGAGCTGCTCGATGGGGCTGGCGTGAAGCGCGCTTCCGTATCGGGCCGCGGTTTGTTTAAGGACGCTGCGAGCGAGGCGCTCATGCGCCGAACGTTCTTCGATGGAACGATCGTTGGCTATCAGATCGTGATCCCGGCTTTCGGAACTGTTCAGGGTCCTTTTCAGATCACGAGCCTTGAGTTCGCCGGTGAGCACAACGGCGAACTCACCTACGACATGACGTTGGAATCCGCCGGCGAATTGAATTTCGCGGCAATCGCCTAACCGCACCGCAAACGAGAACAGAGAGGTTAAGAATGGCAAACCGTCATCGCGGGGAGATCGAGGCGGAGATCGGCGGCAAAACCCGCACGCTGGTGCTTACGCTGGGTGCACTTGCCGAACTCGAAGAGGCTTTTGGCGCCGAGGATTTGGTGGCACTCAGCGAACGCCTGGCAACTGGCCGACTCAAGGCGCGCGATCTCGCACGCATAATCGGGGCTGGATTGCGCGGGGCAGGTGACACATTGAGCGATGAGGATGTCGGGGCCATGACGATCAGCGGTGGCTTGCAAACCTCCGTGCGGATCGCAGCAGACCTGATCGCAGCCACGTTCGGCGAGGCGGATGAATGACGCCGTTTCCCTGGAAGCAAGCCATTGGATTCGGTCTCGGCGTGCTGCGGCTTTCCCCCGACCAGTTCTGGCGGATGACGCCACGCGAGCTTGCCTGCGCAATCGAAACTATTGCGGGCAGCGCCGTATCGTTCAACCGAAGCACGCTAAACGACCTGATCAAGAGATATCCCGATGACCGATAGCGAAAATTTCGTCGACTCATTAATGCAAAGCGATCTGCCCGAAACGTTCGAAAGGGTGCGCGGCAGCACCGCGACATTGGGAATAAGCACCGCCTCTTTTGCGAAAGCAATCAGCAGGGCCTTCGCGGATGCGACGGCAGGCGGCAAGCAGTTCGATGATGTCCTCAAGCAACTTGCATTGCGGCTCTCCAACATGGCGCTGATGCAAGCCATTGGTCCGGCGGCAAAAGCATCAGCTGGCGGTCTAAGCAAGCTGTTTGACACCTTGTTCGGCACTGGCGACGATGCCTCCGCTTCAATGCGCATGAGCGCAATTACCCCGTTTGCCAGCGGTGGGGTCATTGGGGCACCGGCCTATTTTCCGCTCTCCTCGGGCAGTCTTGGGTTGGCAGGCGAAGCGGGGCCTGAAGCAGTTCTTCCATTGGCGCGTGGATCGGATGGGCGACTGGGCGTTACCGCGAACGCCGCGAGCCGCGCGTTCAACGTGACAATTCAAATCACAACTCCCGATGCGCAGAGCTTCCGTCGCTCCGAAGCGCACATCACGGGTGAAATAGCCCGCGCGGTTGCGCGTGGCCAACGCGGTTTTTGATCCATGACAGCCTTCCACGAAATCCTGTTTCCACTCGATATCGCATTAAGGAGCGCCGGTGGGCCGCAACGACGCACAGACGTCGTCACCCTTGGTTCGGGCGCCGAGGAACGCAATGCGCGCTGGGCGCATTCACGACGGCGCTACGATGCCGGTTACGGCATAAAAACGTTCGATGCCCTGTCGCAGGTGCTCGCCTTCTTCGAGGAGCGACGTGGGCGACTTTACGGCTTTCGCTGGCGTGACCGGCTCGATCATTCGTCGACAGCACCTGGGGCAGCAGTAACACCAATCGACCAGATCCTTGGCACCGGTGACGGCACGGAAAAGGCATTCCAGCTCTGCAAGACCTATGGCGCGGTTTACCTGCCGTATCAACGGCCAATCGCGAAACCTGTCCCGCGCAGCGTGCGCGTCGCGGTCGCCGAAACCGAAATGCAGGAAGGGACACACTTCTCGGTTGATGCGACGACGGGCGTGATCACTTTTCTTCCCGGCCATATTCCCGCAAGCGGTGCAGCTGTTTCGGCCGGATTCTTGTTCGACGTGCCGGTCCGTTTCGACATCGACTACCTCGAGATGGATCTGTCCGCTTTCGCGGCCGGCGCAATCCCGAAAATCCCGGTGGTGGAGATCAGGCCATGAGGAAAATTCCGCCGGCTCTACAAGCTAAGTTGGATTCAGGCATCACCACGCTCTGCCGTTGCTGGGTCATCACCCGCACCGATGACATCAAACAAGGCTTCACCGATCACGATGAGGATATCCTGCTCGGCGAAGTTATTTGCCGTGCTGACAGCGGATTGTCCGGGAGCGAAGCGACGCAAAAGCTCGGGCTTGCCGTGGACAGCTCCGAGATCTCGGGCGCACTCTCCGACGACGCGCTTAACGAAAACGATCTTGTCGCAGGCCGGTATGATGGAGCTGCGGTCGAAGTGTGGCTTGTTGACTGGAGTCAGCCCAATTTGTGCGTCCTCCTCGCGAAAGGCACCTTGGGCGAAGTTAGGCGCGAGGGCGGGGGTTTTACGGCCGAAGTACGCGGTCTGAACGAGCGGCTCTCCCAGGTAAGTGGCCGGCTCTTCACCGCAACCTGTTCCGCCGATCTTGGCGACAATCGGTGCGGCATTGACCTCACTGACGTCCGCTTCCGCGGGAGCGGGGTGGTGACCGCGATCAATGCAACCTCCGTTTTCAGGGCAAGTGGCCTGGATAGTTTTGACGATGCCTGGTTCAGGGCGGGCAGACTCACATTCACAAGCGGTGCGAATGCCGGTTTAAGCGTGGAGGTTAAGGACCATCGCAGCGACGGCGCAGTCACCATCGAACTCTGGCAAGCCATGCCAGGGCCCATTTTGGTCGGCGACAGGTTTGCGATCACCGCAGGCTGCGACAAGCGATTTGAAACCTGCAAAAGCCGCTTTAACAATACCGTCAACTTTCGCGGTTTTCCGCATATTCCGGGCAATGACTTCGTCATCAGCTATCCCCTCCAGGGACAACCGGGCAATGACGGCGCGAGCCGGCAACGGTGAGTGATGTTCGTTTGTCGAGAAGAAATAGTCGCGGAAACGCGAAGCTGGATCGGCACGCCCTATAGGCATCAAGCTTCTCTCAAGGGCATCGGCTGCGATTGCCTTGGCCTGGTGCGTGGTGTGTGGCGCGCAATCGTCGGCGCAGAGCCGGAGCCAGTCCTCCCATACGCGCCCGACTGGGCTGAAGCGACTTGCACCGAATCGCTAGCCGATGCCGCGGCGCGTCATCTGACCGCCATTTCATTTGCCGACATCGCTCCGGGCGATGTCGTGTTGTTCCGCTGGCGAGAGAACCTGCCGGCCAAGCACGCCGCCATCTTAACGAGTGTCAAAATGATGGTGCACGCCCACGACGGCGCAGCAGTTGCGGAAGTTTCTATCGCGCCCTGGTGGCGAAGACGTCTCGCCTACGCTTTTAAATTCCCTGGAGTTATCGGCTAATGGCTGCACTCGTTCTTTCAGCTGCCGGCGCTGCCGCCGGAACGACGGTGTTCGGCCCGGCCGGCGCAATCGCCGGACGCTTGGTCGGCGCCATCGCCGGAAACGCGATAGATCGCGCACTGTTCGCCAGTCGCCG
>DAISKM010000257.1:2205-5586 GCA_036820945.1 Pseudolabrys sp. | reverse complement strand
ACCTTGCCGGTCTACCTCAACGCGCCGGCCGGCCGCGGCGTCCACGTCGTCACGGTCAACGACTACCTCGCCAAACGCGACGCCGAGTGGATGGGACAGGTCTACAAGTTCCTCGGGCTGACCGTCGGCGTGATCGTGCACGGGCTCGACGATTCCGAGCGCAAGGAAGCCTATTCGCGCGACATCACCTACGGCACCAACAACGAATACGGCTTCGACTATCTGCGCGACAACATGAAGTACCGGCTGGAGGACATGGTCCAGCGCGGCCATTTCTACGCCATCGTCGACGAAGTCGACTCGATCCTGATCGACGAGGCGCGCACGCCGCTGATCATCTCCGGCCCGCTCGACGACCGCTCGGAATTCTACAACACCATCGACACCTTCTTCCCCAAGCTCGACAAGACCGATTACGACGTCGACGAGAAGCAGCGCACGGTGACGCTGACCGAAGCCGGCATGGAGAAGATCGAGACGCTGCTGCGCGACGCCGGCCAGCTCAAGGGCGAATCGCTCTACGACGTCGAGAACGTCTCCGTCGTGCACCACATCAATCAGGCGCTGCGCGCGCACTCGCTGTTCACCCGCGACAAGGATTACATCGTCCGCGACGACGAGGTCATCATCGTCGACGAATTCACCGGCCGCATGATGCAGGGCCGCCGCTATTCCGAAGGCCTGCACCAGGCGCTGGAAGCCAAGGAGCACGTCCAGGTCCAGCCGGAAAACCAGACGCTGGCCTCGATCACGTTCCAGAACTATTTCCGGATGTACGAAAAGCTCGCCGGCATGACCGGTACGGCGCTGACCGAAGCCGACGAACTGTTCGACATCTACAAGCTCGAGGTCGTGGAAATCCCGACCAACGTTCAGGTCGCGCGTCTCGACGAGGATGATGAGGTCTACCGTACCCAGAACGAGAAATACGCCGCGATCCTGGCCGAGATCGAACGCGCCAATGCGCGGCTGCAGCCGGTGCTGGTCGGCACAGCCTCGATCGAAAAATCGGAGGTGCTGGCCGATTACCTCAAGAAGCACGGCTACAAGCAGATCGATTTCGGCTCGGAATCCGGGATGGAGAAGCTCTACGCGGCGGCGCGTGCGGGCAAGCCGGCAAAGCTGTTTGCGGTGTTGAACGCGCGCTTCCACGAACAGGAAGCCTATATCGTCGCCGAAGCCGGCGTCCCCGGCGCGATCACGATTGCGACCAACATGGCCGGCCGCGGTACCGACATCAAGCTCGGCGGCTCGCTCGAGATGCGGATCCAGCAGGAGACCGCTGACATCACCGACGAGGCCGAGAAGGCCAAAAAGATCGAACAGATCAAGGCCGACATCGAGCGCTTCCGCGAGATCGTGCTGAAGGCCGAGGACGTGGTCGAGATCGAGCCTGCCAAGGGCAACAAGCCGGCCAAGACCATCACCAAGCCGGGTGGGCTCTACATCATGGGCTCGGAGCGGCATGAATCCCGCCGCATCGACAACCAGTTGCGCGGCCGTTCCGGCCGTCAGGGCGATCCCGGCCGCTCAAAATTCTTCCTGTCGCTGGAAGACGATCTGATGCGGATCTTCGGGTCCGACCGGCTCGACAGCATGCTGCAGCGGCTCGGCCTGCAAGAGGGCGAGGCCATCATCCATCCCTGGATCAACAAGGCGCTGGAGAAGGCGCAGCAGAAGGTCGAGGCGCGCAACTTCGACATCCGCAAGAACCTGCTGAAGTTCGACAACGTGATGAACGATCAGCGCAAGGCGATCTTCGAGGAGCGGCTCGAGCTGATGCGCGACGAGGCGGTGGACGAAACCGTCAACGGCATGCGCCACTCGGTTATTGAGGACATGGTCACCAAACATCTGCCGGCCAATGCTTATGCCGAGCAATGGGATGTGGCCGGGCTCGACGAAGCACTCAGGGGCGTGCTGACGCTCGATTTGCCGGTCAAGGACTGGGCCAAGGAAGAAGGCATTACTGACGAGGAAGTGCGCGAGCGCATCGAACGACGCGCCGACGAATGGATGGCGTCAAAGGTTGCCAAATGGGGCCCCGACGTCATGCGCTACGTCGAGAAATCGATCTTGCTCCAGACACTCGATCATCTTTGGCGCGAACATCTCGTGATGCTCGAGCATTTGCGTCAGGTGATCGGCTTGCGCGGCTATGGTCAGCGGGACCCGCTAAACGAATACAAAGCAGAAGCCTTTGCGTTGTTCGAAGCCATGACGGCGCGCCTGCGCGAAGCGGTCACCGCGCAGCTCATGCGCGTCGAGGTCGTGCAGGCTCCGCCGGCCGAGGAGGCCGCGACGCTTCCCTATATGGAGGCACACAAGGTCGACCCTCTCACGGGCGAAGATGAGATGGCGCCGGCTCTCGCACCGGCCTTGGCGGGAAACGGCAATGGCATGCAAGCCGAACGCAATTCGAATGACCCCTCGAGTTGGGGCAAGGTTGGACGCAACGAACCCTGCCCGTGCGGCTCGGGCAAGAAGTACAAGCACTGCCACGGCAGATTTGGCTGAAGCCGTCCAAGCACGGCCTCACTTGCGGAACTGGCCAAGAGCCAGCTCTTTTCGGAAAGCGCGATCACGCTTGAGGTACCATTCGCGACTCATCGCGTGGCGCTTGCTCGCGCAGCGTTCCGAATAAAGCAGCACCCATGCGCGGCCGCGCGTCGAGCGGGCGCCTTTGCCGGCATTATGCGCCGCCAGTCGACGGGTCACGTTGTCGGTCCAGCCGACATAGGTCAGGAGGCGGCTGCCCGCGAGGGTACCGATAACATAGACGTAGCAGTCCATGTTTCGTCCGCCCTGGTGTTGTTGAAAGCGCCTACCGGAAACTGCTGAAGGAACCGACCGGGACGACCGGCTGAGCCCCGGTGAGCAAGCCATTGCTGCTGGCCGGCGGAGTCGAATACGCGGTACGCAATTCCGATTGCTGCGGCGGCTCCGCTTTCGCGGTCTGCACCTTCGCAGTTGGTGCGGGTGGCGCAGGCGCACGGACAGTAGCCTCTGCCGGTTTTGGCGCAGCGTCGCGCGGCTTCGATGCCGGCGCGACGGTGACTGCAGTCTGAACAGTTGCGGGGGCGGTTGGGCGCACCGGGGTGGCCTGCTTGGGTTTTGCCGCCAGATCGGTATTGGCGCCACGCACCGCGGCTTGCTCTTTTTCAGGAGGCGAGGCCGGGGTTTCCTTTGAGCCGCTGAACCAGCTGCCGATCAATCCCGCAATTGTGGTTGGCTTCTGCTCCACGTCGGGGGCTTCGCCCTGCTTGGTCTGCGGCGCGGACCGCGGCACCGGCACGTTCGCGACCGCAACTGGTTTGCTGGCCGTTGTTGCGGGCTCCCGCTTGGCTGATGCTTCCGCAGGTGCGGCCGGCGGTGTGGAAT
>DAISKM010000257.1:0-2195 GCA_036820945.1 Pseudolabrys sp. | reverse complement strand
CTTCGGCCACGCGCGGTAGCGTACCCGGCATACTCGCCACTTGATACGAACGGCCGTTGTTGTCGAAACCCGACTGTGGCGTCAGCTTGGCGACGAATACCGGATTCATGCCGCCATCGACACCCGCGCGGGATGGAACGGTCGAAACACCAGTCGCGATGTACTCGGCCATCTTGTATTGCTCTTGCCGCCGCACATCGAGCACCGCATCAGCGACGTTCTTATCGAGCTGATAAGCGGGACAGGCACCCGTCGCGTTGAATGAAAGCGTCCTGTCGGAATCGTTCGGTGCTACCGCATCGAAGACATAGCGCCTGTCGCAAATCGCGACCTTCGGCTCCTGATGGGTGGCATTGAAATGGTCGTATCCTTCTTTCAACATTTTCCAAAACGCGAAGTTCGGATTGTTCCGGTGCTTCGCCATGTTCAACGCAGTCATGCGGAACGGATAGGCCTGCAACTGGAACGATTTCTGCCCGCCGAAGAACGACTCACGCGCTAGTGCGTAGATTTCCTGGATCTGCTCGTCGGTCATGGCGTAGCAGCCGCGCGACGAGCAATCGCCATGCACCATCAGGTCGGACCCGGTGTAGCCCATGGCGCGGTCGTAGGCGTTTGGAAAGCCGGTGTTGAAAGCGAGATAGTAAGTGGAGTTGGGATTCATGTGCCCGGGCGTGATGGTGTAGAAGCCTTCGGGCGCCTGTCGATCGCCCTGTTTTTTCTTCGGGCCAAGATCCCCGGACCAGCGGCAGATCGGATATGTTTTCAACAGCGCGAATTGGCCGTCCCGATTCTGCTTCCAGATCTCCATCTCCGATTCTTCCTTGAAGATGCGGGCGAGAATCGGCGAGTCCTTCTCCATATTCTTCGCCGAAATCTCGGCGACCATCTTTTCGGAAAGGGGAGCCTTGGCGCGGCCTGTGGGAGAAATGCTCTCGCCGTCACAACCGGCTAAGGCAATTGCAGCGGCAACGGCCGCCGACGCCAGCAGCGCGCGAGCGAAAGGTCGATGCAAAACCTGATACTCCCCGAAGCGGCGGTCCCGTAGACCCCAATGGTTACCCAGAAGATGTGGCATCCGCAAGGCGGTCCCCCCTATCCCTGCTTACCGCTAACCCATGGTAGACAAAAGTAAATTAGCAACTCGTTAACTGCCATTGCGGCCCATCGCCAAAAACTTCTCGCGCCGCTGTTTACGGATCGCTTCGCGGTCGAGCCCCTGGAGGTCGGCAAGGGCATCGGCGATGGCTTCTCCAGTCAGGGCGATGGCCGCCTGAGGGTCGCGGTGAGCCCCCCCGGTCGGCTCGGACACTACGGTGTCGATCACGCCGAAACGCACCATATCCTGGGCGGTGATTTTCATGCTGGTGGCTGCCTCTTGCGCCTTGGCCGTGTCGCGCCAAAGGATCGAGGCGGCGCCTTCGGGCGAAATGACGCTATAGATCGCATGCTCCAGCATCAGGATCCGATTGGCTGTTGCAATCGCGATCGCGCCGCCAGAGCCGCCTTCGCCCAATATCACCGCGATGTTGGGAACCCCGAGCGCCAGACACGTGTCGGTCGAACGTGCGATCGCTTCCGCCTGACCCCGCTCTTCCGCGCCAATGCCGGGATAGGCTCCGGCGGTGTCCACCAGCGATATCACCGGAATGTCGAAGCGGTCGGCCATTTCCATCAGCCGAACGGCTTTTCGGTAACCTTCCGGACGAGCCATTCCGAAGTTGTGCTTGAGCCGGCTTTCAGTATCTGCGCCCTTTTCATGCCCGATGACGCAGACACTTTCGCCGCGAAACCGGCCAAAGCCCCCGACGATCGCAGCATCGTCGCCGAATTTGCGATCGCCAGCGAGGGGAATAAAGCTCGTGATCAAGCCGGCGATGTAGTCGAGGCAGTGCGGCCGCTGCGGATGTCGGGCGACCTGAGTTTTCTGCCAGGGCGTAAGGTCGGCATAGAGATCCTTCAATGCCAACGCGGCTTTTGACTCAAGCCGGTTTATTTCTTCGCCGATGGCGACCGCGTTGCCTGTCTCGCCCATCGCGCGCAATTCCTCGACCTTGGCCTCGAGCTCGGCCACCGGTTTTTCGAAGTCGAGATAGCTGCGCATTGGGTCCGTGCGAGGTGCTTTTCGGAGGTAGTGACGTGGGCGAAGGGCTTAAGTCAAGCAAACGGGTTAATTTCGCTGTTGTGAATGGTCC
>DAISKM010000256.1:0-5586 GCA_036820945.1 Pseudolabrys sp. | reverse complement strand
GGGCGTACCATCTGAATAGAACAGCGGTGCGACCACGTAATCGCTATAGCCGGCAGCGCGGAGCTCATCGAGAAACGGAAAGGGGCGTCTCTCGTGGGCGCTAAGCTGCCATCGGCTGACCTTGCGCTCTTCGACGGCAAAACGTATTGGGCTGGTTAGATAAATGCTTTTGCTTTCAAAGTCATGCTCAAGGTAGCGTTCCTCGACTCCCGTCTCCCGCCGCCACAGCCGTGACAGTCCTCCGTATTGAGGGTGAAGCGTCCGAATATGCAGCCACGACCTATCAAGGGGCACGCCAAGCGCATTCACTTTTGAGCAGAACTGCTCGAACAACTCCGTGTTGGTGCCGAGAAAACGGGCGCGGCTGGTGAGCCATCGGAAAAGCTGCTGGAGGCGGTCCATTAGCGCACTTGCCCTAACAAACTCATGGTTGTCATACTGGGGCGCGATTAGGCCACAGCCTTGGGGTCGACGGAACGCGCTCTCCATAAAATTGTACGGCGATAGGCTTCCTTGTCGAATGGATAGTGTTCGCTGCGGTTGCCTTGTTTGCGATCAGTTCAGCGACCACGCTCGAGGGGCGCTAGAAAATATCATCCTCGGTCGGACTGGGAGCAAGGGTCAGGCGCATTATTTCAGTCCATTGTGTCCCCGGCAGCGGCCAAGCATCGCCGGCGCGCCATTCGTTGGCGCCCATGACCGAGTAGATGTATTTCGAGAGGTGCTGGTCCGAAATTAAGCCGGTCCTAACTCGGGCGCGGCGCCGAACCGTTGGCGTCAAGCTTGATATCGACTTCCGATCCACCGCACCATCACGTAGAAAACCGGCGTGAAGATCAGGCCGAACACCGTCACTCCCAGCATGCCGAAGAACACGGCGGTGCCGAGTGCTTGACGCAATTCGGCGCCCGCCCCGGTCGCAATCATCAGCGGCACCACGCCGAGGACGAATGCGAACGACGTCATCAGGATCGGGCGCAGCCGCGTGCGCGCAGCCTGCACCGCAGCATCCCAGCGGTTTGCCCCCTGCTCTTCGGCCTGCCTGGCGAACTCGACGATCAAAATAGCGTTCTTCGCGGCGAGCCCAATAAGCACTACGAGGCCGATCTGAGTGAGGATGTTGTTGTCCATGCCGCGCCACAACACGCCACTGAGAGCGGCAAGCAGGCACATAGGCACGATCAGGATTACCGACAGCGGCAGCAACAGGCTCTCGTACTGCGCCGCCAGCAGCAGGAATACGAACACAACGGCGAGGCCGAACGCGATGGCGGCTGTGTTGCCAGCGCCTTTTTCCTGCAGAGCGATCTCGGTCCATTCGTAGCCGAAGCCCGTAGGAAGAGTTTCCGCTATTTTTTCCATCGCAGCGATCGCCTGCCCAGTGGAGAAGCCAGGCAGCGACGCACCTTGCACCTCGGCGGCGGCGAACAGGTTATAGCGCGGGACCCGATAAGGACCGGTGATCTGGCGGAACGTCGCGACTGCGCCGAGCGGCACCACATCGTCTGTCACCGAGCGGGTCCGAAGATTTTCGACGTCGCGGACCGTCACTCGGAATGGGTTGTCGGCTTGTGCCGTTACCCGATAGGTGCGGCCGAACAGATTGAAGTCGTTGACGAACGTCGAGCCCATGTAGGTCGCCAGCGTATCGAAGAACCGCGTGATCGGCACGCCGAGCATTTCCGCCTTGGTGCGGTCGATATCAGCATAGATCTGCGGGGTTGAGGTGTTGAACAGCGTAAAGACCTGCACAAGACCAGGGGTGCGATTGGCTGCACCGACAACGCTGCCGACCACCTGCTCAAGCGCCCGCGGGCCGCGTCCAGCGCGATCCTGGACATACATCTTGAAACCGCCGCCAGTGCCGATGCCGGGCACCGACGGAGGCGGAATGACCAGCACGAACGCCTCGCGCAGCACCTGCATCTGCGAGCGCAGATCGTTGAGGATTGCCGCGGACGAGAGCTTCGCCTTCACCCGTTCTTCAAACGGTTTAAGCGTCACGAAGATGACGCCTGAGTTGGGCGCGTTGGTGAACGTTGCGCCGTCGAAGCCGGCAAAAGTCACGGCGTTGGCGACGCCGGGCCGCGACAGCAGGATTTCTGCCGCCTTGCGCACCACGCGATCGGTCCGCTCAAGGCGTGCACCCGGGGGCAGGGTGATCGCTGTAATAAAGTAGCCGCGGTCGAGTGGCGGCACGAAGCCTGATGGTGTGCGGGCAAATTGGAAATAGGCCAGGCCAATCAGTCCGAGGTAGAGGACCAGCATCACCGCGACCAGGCGAATGATCCGCCGCGTCAATCCACCATAGGCTGACGAGAATTTGTCAAAGACACGATTGAAACTCGAGAAAAAAACGTCGATGGGCCGGGCCGCCTTAGCCCAAAAGCCTTTTCGTTCCTCGTGGCCGTGCGGTTTTAGCAGCAGGCCGGCAAGTGCCGGCGACAGTGTCAGCGAAACGAAACACGATATGATCGTCGAGGTCGTGATCGTCAGTGCAAACTGCTTATAGAATGCGCCCGAAATGCCGGTGATGAACGCGGTCGGGATGAAGACCGCGCATAGCACGAGGGCGATCGCGATGAGTGCGCCGCCGACCTCGTCCATGGTCTTGTGCGCAGCCTCCTTCGGGCTAAACCCCTGGCGTAGATACCGCTCGACGTTCTCCACGACGACAATGGCGTCGTCGACGACGATGCCAATGGCGAGCACCAGACCGAACAGTGTCAAATTGTTCAGCGAAAACCCAAACGCCTGCATGACGAAAAATGTGCCGACTAGTGATACGGGAATCGCAACGATCGGAATAATCGCGGCACGCCAACTCTGAAGGAACAGTATGATGACGATCACCACCAGCACGGCGGCTTCGAACAGCGTCTTGATGACCTCATCAACGGACTGTTTGATGAAGCCTGTGGTATCATAGGCGACGCGATAGCTCAGGCCTGGTGGAAAGTCTTTCGCAAGCTGTTCCATCGTCGCGAACAGCGCCTTAGCTGTCGAAAGCGCATTCGAGCCCGGCCGCTGGAAAACTGCGATCGCGGTCGCGACCTTGTCGTTGAGATAGGCGTTCTTGGTGTAGTCCTGGGATCCGAGCTCCACCCGCGCGATGTCGCGAACCCGGGTGACGCGGCCATCCTGGTCGGTTGCAACGACGATGTCGCCGAACTGCTCCGTGCTCGCCAGCCGGCCGAGCGTCTGTACTGCGATCTGGAATCCGCCCGGCGATTTTGCCGGTGGCTGATTGATGGCGCCGGCGGAGACGGCAACGTTGTTTGTACGCAAAGCGCTGACGACATCGTCGGCTGCCAAGCCACGGGCCTGGATTTTGGCAGGGTCGAGCCAGATGCGCATCGAGAAGTCACGTGCGCCGAACACCAGCGTGTCGCCAACACCGTCCACGCGTGTCAGGACATCCTTGATGTTAATGGTCGCGTAGTTGGAAATGTACTGCTGGTCGAGGGTCCCGTCGGGAGAGATCAAATGGATCACCAGCATCAGGTCGGGCGACTTCTTGCGCACCGTCACGCCGAATTTCTGCACCTGATCTGGCAGACGTGGGATCGCAACTGACACGCGGTTCTGCACCAGGACCTGCGCCTGATCGACATCAGTGCCTGGCTTGAACACGGCGTCGATCGTCAGCGTGCCGTCACCAATCGACTGCGACACCATATAAATCATGTTGTCGACGCCGTTGATCTCCTGCTCGATGGGCGATGCGACCGTCCCGGCCAGCACCTCGGCCGAAGCGCCGGGATAAGTGGCCGTGACCTCTACTGTAGGCGGTGCGATCTCCGGAAACTCGGTGATTGGAAGCGCGCGATACGAGATCGCCCCGAGTAGAGTCAAGATGACGGAAAGAACCGCGGCAAAAATCGGCCGGTCGACAAAGAAATGTGAAAATTGCATCGGTGTCGTCTCTGATCCGGACCGCCGGATTTCTGAATTATTGATCGCTGGCTTCGATCTTGCCGTCCTCGGCCTTGACCTTCTGACCAGGCCGCGCGCGAGCCAGCCCTTCGATAACGACGCGGTCACCGGCATTGAGACCTGACCGGATGACGCGTAAGCCGTGGACGAGCGGGCCAAGCTCGACCCGCTTAACGCCAACGGTGTCGTCGGCGGCGACGGTGAACACGATCTTGTTGGACTGATCAGAGGCAATTGCACTATCCGGCAACAGCAGCGCATCATGCTCGCCGCCGAACAGGCGAACCCGGCCGAAGAAACCCGGCGTCAGGAGACCGTCTTTATTGTCGAAGATCGCGCGGCCGCGGATAGTCCCCGTTTTGGCGTTGACCACGTTGTCGACAAAATCCATTCGGCCGAGATGTTTGTAATCAGACTCGTCGGCGAGACGTACTGCGACGGGATTCTGCACATCGCGGGATGACGGCCGCTCTCCGGCGGCGGCGAG
Source organism: Pseudolabrys sp. (assembly GCA_036820945.1). Lineage (GTDB taxonomy): Bacteria > Pseudomonadota > Alphaproteobacteria > Rhizobiales > Xanthobacteraceae > Pseudolabrys. Next base: position 1,163 of record DAISKM010000256.1, on the reverse strand, counting down.
GCGCAGATAGTGTATAAAGTCGGCTTCGCTCCCATCGAACACGAAGTGAATCGGATCGATGGACACGATGGAAGTCAGCAGCGTTGCGCCACTTTGTCCGCCGGCAATCAGATTTCCGGCGTCGACGCGCCGGTCCGAGATGCGGCCGGCAATCGGCGCGCGCACCTCGGTCCATTCGAGATTGAGCTGAGCCTGCCTCAGCGCCGCGTCTGCCGACATTACCGCGGCCGAAGCGTCCTCTTGCGTCGATTTTCTGGTGTCGAATTCCCGCTCGGTGACGCTCTGGCTGCGCAACAGCGGCGTGGCCCGTTCGACGTCGGACCTAGCGATTGCCAGCTTGGCGCGAGTCCGGTCACGGTCGGCAGTCGCCTGCTCAACAGCGAGGCGATAAGGCCGCGGATCGATGATGAAGAGAAGATCGCCCTGCTTAACGATCTGGCCATCCTTGAAATGAATGGAATCGATGAAACCGGAGACACGAGCGCGTATCTCGACGGTCTTTACCGCAACAAATCGCCCAGTGTACTCATCCCATTCCGTGATCTTTTGCTGCACCGGCCGCGATACCGTTACGGCCGGCAGCCCGGGATCAGAGCTAGCGGCGGGCTTATTGTCGCAACCAGTCAAAAGTTGTGTCGCGAGTATGCCAGCGTACAAAAGCAAGACGCGGATCATTGGCTAACCCCGTTTTAACACGCTCAGCTGGTGGCGGATGTGTATCTATGGTTGATCATCGCGACTGACCAGGAGTGGCGCAGGATGTTCAAATCAGAACGGATACTAACGCTGGCCGCTGTGCCAGATAACGTCCTGGAACTCCTTCAAGTTGTCAGGAGTGGTGCGGCCCCACCCGCTATCGCGCACCCGCCCATTGGCGCCAGTCGAGTCTTGGGCCGGCGATGGACATCAATCGGCTATCAGTTTTACAAACCGTAGGCCCAAAGTTCACTTAATGCAGACTTTGCAGCGCATCGGCAATGTCCGCATTGGGTCATAAGCGGACCTTTGCACTGCAATAGGCCATGTCCGCTTTACCCGATAGCGGACATGTGCGGTGCAACTAGAGATGTCTGCTTTGGGCCAAAAGCGGACATCGTTACGGAAAAGCAAGAACATGTTTTTGCAGAAATCTACGCCTGGATTTTCCTATTAAGGCATTTCTT
>DAISKM010000255.1:0-5590 GCA_036820945.1 Pseudolabrys sp. | reverse complement strand
CCATTGATGTAGGAGGCCCCATCCGAGAGCAGAAACAGTACGGCTTCCGCAACTTCATCGGCCTGCCCTGCCCGGCCCATCGGCAGCATGGGCATGACGCGTTCAATACGCCCGGGCGGCTGAATATCGGTATCAATGACGCCCGGTGTAACCGCGTTGACGCGAATACCCTCCTTCGCGACCTCGCGTGAAACCCCAATCACCATGGAATCGACGCCGGCCTTGGCTGCCGCGTACCAGACACACTCATTGGCGCCGCCGAGCGGGGCAGCCATCGACGACAACATCACAACGGCGCCGCCCTTGCCGCCGTGCCTGGTCGACATTCGGCGCACACAGGCGCGCAGGCAAAGCAGAGCACCGAATGTATCGAGATCAAGTACCTCGCGGATCGTTTTCGCGTTGACCTGGTCCAGCCGCGAACTGTCGCCGATGATGCCCGAACTGTGCACAAAATGGGTAAGCGATCCGAAGGTATCGCCGGCGGCGTCGAATACGCGTTCGATATCGTTCTCCTGCGCCATGTCACCCTGGATCGCCACCGCCTCCCCGCCCGCCCGCTTTACAGCGTCGACAACTCCGGCAGCAGCATTCGAATTGGTCTTGTAATTGACCGCCACGTTATAACCGCGCACGCCCGCGAGCTTCGCAGTAGCAGCTCCGATTCCCCGGCTGCCGCCGGCGATAAGCAGGACTGGTCGAGACATGAGTTACTCCCGGATTTCGCTTGGCAATTCAGGCTGGCGATCGCAATAAGCCAGCAACAAAGAAATACACCGCAATCAGTGATAGCGGCACAGTTACGTAAAGGCTCGGCGACAGATCCTCGACAATCGCCACAAAAGCTAGCGCCGCCCATAGTGCCAACAGAGAGACATTGATCTTCCGCCAATGCTTCACGCGCACAGGATGGAGAAACTTGATCGGCGCGAAACTCAGAGCGGCCAGAACCAGGATTGCCAAGGCGGCGGCCCACTCCGGCGGCTCGAGCAAGTACAGATAAAATGCCGCAAGATTCCAGACTGCGGGAAATCCCCGAAAATAATTGTCCCTCGTTTTCATCTCGCGGTCGGCGAAATAAAGAGCGCCGCTGATGACCACGACGATGCCGGCCGGAATCGCAAGAAATTGCGGCAGCAGTCCGCTGGCGGCGATGGCATAGGCTGGAACGAAGACGTAAGTTGTGAAGTCCACGACCAGATCGAGGGTGTCGCCCGACCAGCGCGGCAGCAGATCCTCGACATTGAACGCGCGCGCCATCGGGCCGTCGAGCCCGTCGATCAGAAGCGCCAGGCCGAGACACAAAAACATTCCCGCCCAATGGCCACCGGTGGCCAGGATCAGCGCGAGCAATGCAAGCGCCGCCCCGGTTGCAGTGAAGACATGGACCGTGAAAGCGCGGATGCGCTCGATTTCCGTCACTTAGCTATTGCCCCAGTCGAGCTTGACGATCTCAGCGGATCGCCCTGCCAGGTTCCAGTTGCGGCCGAAGCCCCGAAATCGTGACTTCTCGGCCCGCGAGACGATGATATCAGAACCAATCCAGTATTCGCTGTTTCGTATCGTTACATTCTTGCCCGCTTCCTTGCCGCGGATCGGCGTGATGGCGCCATCCACATATTTCTCGATGCGTACAATACGGGTCTCGCCTTGCGTCTCGTAGGTGATGGGCACCTGACGCACGCCCAGAAACTGCCCGACAAGGATCGACAGCAAATGCGTGGTGCCGCCGACGCGACCGGTGAAGATCCGCGTCAATCCCTTGACCGCAAGAGCGGAGGCCTTTTCATCCACAAATAGCGCCGCCGTCCAATTGCCTCGCGACATGATGCCGGGCAAATCCATCATCAGACCTACCTTGATGCCAGAAAGATCCACTGCATCGAAATGTCCATCGTCGATACGAATGCCGGCCCAAGTTTGGCATCGACTTTCAGTCGGCGGATGCTCGCCCAACGAGAGCACACAAGGACAAAACACGGTGCAACTGCAAGACAGCGCGAGTTCGCCCTTTAAAGTCCAACTTTCCGTCAACGCAGTACTCCCTGTCTTACTTTGCCGTGCTCAGATTGTTAGTACTGGCTAATGAGCGCTATTGTCATGACAGCAATCCCGGCGCCGAGAATAATGAGAGCCGCCCCGACCGCGTGAGTAAAGGTTCGTCCGCTGAGCATCTTCTCGGTCGTCATGACAATGCCGAGCACCGCCATCCAAACAACATTCATCAAGCCGACCGCGAACATTACAAGCATCATCGCCCAACAGCACCCGAGGCAGTAGGCGCCCTGCTTCAGCCCAAGCCGAAAAACCCCTGCCGGCGTGGTCGCCCAGTTGGCAAAAAAGAACGGAAACGGCTGCTGGCACCGTGTCAGGCATGCATGCTTGATTGTTGAGAATTGGTAGGCACCGGCGGTGACCAAGAGCGCGCCGGAAAACAACCCACTCGCTGATTTCATTCCCGGCTCGATTAGTCCCGCGCGCATACAGGCCAGTTGAGCGAACGATGCGAACACCGAAAAACAGATCCAGATCGCCGCATAGCCTCCCGCGAGGACGAACGGTGAGACGATGCGTTCGCCCTTGCTCGCGGCTGTATCGGCAATTTCCGCGTAAGTCAGTATCATCGGGGCCGCGCTGGGCAGCATCATCGCCAGGGTCATCGCACACCACATCGAGGCCACAAGCGTGGCTTCGCGTACGCTCCAGTTGAGGCTGTCGAACGAACCGCACAGTGCTTGCAGAAATCCGAATGGTCCTGAATAACCCTCCATTCCGGTCAGCAAGACGCCGAGATAAAGCCAGGCCAGTCCCGCGAGCACGACCACGCAGAGGGCAGCCACTGCCTTTGGCCTGGAAAAAATGTTCCCAAGGCCTGCGGCGGCGGGCGTCAGATGTCCGAAATCGTGGTCCGCGGCGTCACTCATCGAACACCGTCCATAGCCCATATGTCGCCACCAGGGTATCGCAACTATTTGCCGTGGTTTCCGATCCTCGATGGCGCGTGCTAGGCGGTTACGACAGAACGGAGCGATTGCTCGATGCCGGAACCATATGACGGGAGCCAATCAGTCGTCGTGGTAGGCCGCGGGCCCGCCGGATTGACGGCGGCGATTGCTCTCGCACAGGGCGGCCTCACCACCGCCCTTGCTGGGAAACCGCCAGCCAAATCCGATAACCGAACAACCGCACTCCTTGCCGGCTCTGTCACGGCGCTTGAGACGCTCGGTGTCTGGAAGCTATGCGCAGCGCACGCAGCCCCTCTCAAAGTCATGCGGATCGTCGACGACACGGGCCGGCTCTGGCGCGCACCGGAGGTCATGTTTCAGGCAAGCGAGATTGGGTTGGATACGTTCGGCTACAACATCGAGAATCGCTATTTGAATGATGCACTTGAGCAGCGGGCTCGCGGTCTGCCCGGCTTGCAGATCATCGACGATGAAGTCCTATCAGTTGGGGAAGATGGACGAACAGTCGCAGTCAAGACGAGGGATGGAGCTATTCTGCGCGTCGCGCTCGTGATTGGCGCCGATGGGCGCAACTCCATCTGCCGCGCCGCCGCTGGAATCGGAACGGACGAACGTCGCTATCCGCAAGTGGCGTTGACGCTGTGTGTCCGACATTCTCGACCGCATCAGGACACTTCCACGGAATTTCACACGCGGACGGGGCCGTTTACCCTGGTGCCTTTGCCCGGCGAACGATCGAGCGTGGTTTGGGTGCTGGATCGCGCTTCCGCCGAACACAATGCAGCATTGGATGATGCTGAACTCGCAAGAGAGATCGAACGGACGTCACACTCCATAGTCGGGAAAATCGAGGTCGAGCCGGGGCGAGGCCGATTTCCCCTTCACGTCGCAACAGCACGACGTTTTGCCGACAAGCGCATCACACTGGTCGGAGAAGCCGCCCATGTCATCCCGCCGATCGGCGCACAGGGGCTCAATATGGGTCTGCGCGATGCCGCCACGATTAGTGAAGTGGCCATCGCAGCACATCGCAATGGGCTTGATATCGGCAACCCCGATGTGCTCGCGCAATATGCGACGATGCGCCAGGCCGATGTCCGCAGCCGCACCCTGGCGGTCGATCTTCTCAATCGCACGCTTCTGAGCGACTTTCTTCCGACGCAGGGGATGCGCGGACTGGGCCTTTACCTGATCGACCGCATCGGCCCGCTGCGACGGGCGGTCATGCGCGAAGGCCTGGGACCAGCATCGCGGCAACCTCGGCTGATGCGAGGCGAAGTGCTCTAGCCGAGCTTCGGCGCCTTTTTCACCCCGGGCGCTTGGCGAAAATCCGGGCTGACCGGCAGAGGCAGCGCCGGGAGCGTCTTGCCCGACGCCGTTGCGACTTTGTGCGCGAATAATCCGCGCTGAACGAAATGCGGATCCGCCATTGCTTTTTCGAGCGGAGTTACGATCGTCGTGCAGCAATCGGCTGCTGCAAAGATCGGGCGCCATTCCTCGGAAGTCCTCGCCGCAATAAGCCGTGCGACGGCATCTCGGGTCGCGACCGGGTTGCGAGTATCGTCGATAAGTTCCGGCGGCAATGAAATCGCTTTGGCGAAGGCAATCCAGAACTTCTGCTCGAGCGCCCCGCACGCAACCAGCTTGCCGTCCTTGGCCGGATAGATCTGATAACGCGGGGACCCGCCAACAAGCCACATCTCACCCGGCTTGGGAAACCTGCCGGCGGCGGCGCCTAGTGCGAGAGCTGCCCAGGTGAAGGTGAACATTGCATCCGTCATTGCAATATCGAGGCGGCATCCCTGCCCGCTTTGGTCGCGCGCCCGCAAGGCCAGCAAAATGTTGATCACCGCAGGAAAGCTGCCTCCGGCAATGTCGGCCGCGAGCATCGGCGGCACGACGGGGTGTCCCGGAGGACCAGGCTGAAGATCGAGCAAGCCCGTATTGCCGATGTAATTGATATCGTGACCGGCTTCATTTACGCGAGGACCGCTCTGGCCATAACCGGAAATCGAACAATAGATCAGTCGGGGGTTGAGGCTGCGGACATCTTCATAGTCGAGGCCAAGGCGGCTCATCACCCCGGGGCGAAATTGCTCGACCAGAATATCGGCACGTTGGATGAGCGGGATGAGTTTCGTACGGTCGGCTTCGTTCTTTAGATCGAATTCGATGCTGCTCTTGCCGCGGTTGAGCATGAGAAACGCCGCGCTGTCGCCGTCAACCAACGGAGGAAAGCGTCGAGCGTTCTCTCCGCCTGGTTGCTCGACCTTGATTACCTCTGCGCCTGCCTCCGCGAGCATCAGCGTGGCCAGCGGCCCCGGCAGGAGCGTCGTGAAATCAAGAACAACTAAACCGGATAGAGGCTGCATGGTGGGTGCAATGTCCCGTCAGCTTGCCTGATTTTTTGTTCTTCACAAGCGACGATAATTAAGCACGTATTTCGGCCCGAAGAGACTACCGAATGAGACAGTTGCCCCCCCTCGGTATCGCGCTCGGCATGAATGCGCGCAACTTTCCTGACAAGGTTGCGGCCCGCGATCTCGAGAGGTCCATGAGCTTCCGGGAGAGGCATAGCCGGTCATGCCGCCTCGCCAACGCCTTCCTGGGGCTGGGTTTGTCGA
>DAISKM010000254.1:0-5592 GCA_036820945.1 Pseudolabrys sp. | reverse complement strand
CCTCACGCATGGCACGCTCGAACCCGCCGATCGCGAGCTGGTTATCCTCCGCACCTGTGCCCGCAACGGCTGCGAATATGAATGGGGCGTGCACGTCACGCTCTTTGCCCAGCCCCTCGCGTTCTCCGATGCCCTGATCCGGGCGACGGCGATGGGAACACCCGACGATCCGCTCTGGTCGCCGCGTCAGGCGCTGCTGGTTCGATTGGTCGATCACGGCGCGCATTGCCCGATCCTTCCCAGAAGTCCCGGTGCATATCGTCGGTCCCTGCTTTTCCCATCCGCCGCGCGACCTGCGTGACAATCCACCAGTCCGGCTTTGCCTCAGCCGGCGCCTTGAGGAATGAGCGCTGGCGCGAAATGCGCCGCTCCGAATTCGTGACGGTACCGTCCTTCTCGCCCCAGGCAGAAGCGGGCAGCAGGGTTTGCACGCCGGCCTTGATCGTGTCGTTCGAAATCGTGTTGTCGGAAATGACGAACAGCTCGAGCTTTCGCAATGCCTCGCGCACCGCTCGCGCCCGCGGCAAGGAGACGGCCGGATTTGTCGCCATGACCCAAAGCGCCTTGATCTCACCCCGTTCGATTGCGTCGAACATCTGGATTGCTTTCAGCCCCTCGTGCTGGGCGACGTTTGTCGCTTTCCAGAAACGGGACACACGGTCGACCTCGTCGCGCGCAAATCCCATGTGTGCGGCGAGCTGATTGGCCAGGCCGCCGACCTCGCGGCCGCCCATCGCGTTGGGCTGTCCTGTGAGGGAGAACGGCCCCGTTCCTGGCATTCCAATGCGGCTGGTAGCGAGATGACAGTTGATGATGCTGTTGACCTTGTCAGTGCCTTGCGCCGACTGGTTCACGCCCTGCGAGAAACAGGTGACGACCTTCTCTGTAACGCGGAACAGATCAAAGAACCGTGCGACATCGACTTCGTCGAGCCCTGACGAAGCCGCGGTTCTTGGTGCATCCGGCGCGACTTCCCGGGCACGAACGAGCGCATCGGTGAATCCGCAGGTGTGGGCGTCGATATAGCCGTAGTTCACCGCGTGCGTCTCGGCGAGATGGACCAGCAATCCGGCGAAAAGCACGCTATCCATGCCGGGCGCAATCGGAAGGAACAGGTCGGCCTCTGCCGCCGTCGCCGTCCGGCGCGGATCGATAACGACGATCTTCGCGCCGCGCTCACGCCTATTCGCGACCATGCGCTGATACAGCACCGGGTGGCACCACGCCGCATTCGAACCAACCAGTATAATGAGATCCGCAATATCGAGATCTTCGTAAATGCCGGGCACGGTATCGGAGCCGAACGCACGGCGGTGGCCTGCCACGGATGACGCCATGCACAGGCGCGAATTGGTGTCGACATTGGCCGACCCGATAAAGCCTTTCATGAGTTTGTTCGCGACGTAGTAATCCTCGGTCAGCAGCTGGCCGGAGAGATAAAAAGCGACCGCGTCGGGGCCGTGCCGTGCGATCGCGCGTGAAAAGCCGCCGGCCACGCGATCGAGCGCCGCGTCCCACGTTACGCGCGCGAGCGTTCCGTTCTCTTGCCGCAGCATCGGGTGCAGCAGGCGCTCGCCAAGCCCAAGTGTCTCGCCGAGCGCCGAGCCCTTGGAGCAAAGTCTGCCGAAATTGGCAGGATGGTCCGGATCCCCGACGATGATCGCGCCGCCGCGTCCGTCAGCCTTTGCCAGGAGGCCGCAGCCAACTCCGCAATAGGGACACGTGGTTCGCACCGCCGGGGAATGATGCGAAGGCGCATTCATCAATAAACGTCCTGCTGATAGCGGCTTTGCTTCTTGAGGTCGGCGACGAAGGCCGCCGCTTCCTCTGCGCTGCGCGCGCCGTGCTGCACGACAATATCGACCAGGGCAATCTCGACGTCCTTGGCCATGCGCTTGGCGTCACCGCAGACATAGATATGCGCGCCATCCGCCAGCCACGCCCACAGGTCGCGCCCGACCTCGCGCATGCGATCCTGCACATAGATCTTCTCGTTGCCGTCCCGTGACCATGCCAGCGAGAGCCGCGTCAACAGGCCGGACGCCTTCATCTCCGTGAATTCTTCTTCGTAGAAGAAATCGCAATTGGAGCGTTGATGACCGAAGAACAGCCAGTTTCGGCCGGCGGCTCCAATCGCGCGCCGTTCCTGCAGGAAAGCACGGAACGGCGCCACGCCGGTGCCGGGCCCGATCATGATGATGGGTGTGGCCGGATCGGGCGGCAGACCGAAGGCGTGAGCTTTCTGCATGTAGACGCGCAAGGGCGTGCCAGGCGGGCAGCGTTCGGCGAGATAGGTCGACGCCACGCCTAGCCGCGTGCGGTTGCCGATGTCGTAGCGCACCGCATCGACCGTGAGCGCGACGCGGCACGGATTGGCCCGGGGCGAGGATGAGATCGAATAAAGCCGCGGCTGCAGCGGGTCGAGCGCTTCGATGAATGCTTCCGGATCAGGACGAATACCGGGGAATTTCTCGATCGCAGCCAGCACGTCGAGGAGCCGCGCATCGCCGTCCGGGTCTTCGCCGGTCGACAGTGCCCTCGCCTTTTTCCGCCGCTCCCCGCCGGTGATGTACGAGAACAGTTGGAACAGCATGTCCGGCGCAGGTGAGAGCGAAACCCCGTCGGTAAGCACCTCGCGCAACGTGCGGCCACCGATTGGGAAATCGTCCGGTGCGTCAAGTGCCTTGATGATGACGTCGACCAGCTCGGCGTCGTTGGCGGGGAAAAGTCCGAACGCGTCGCCCACGGAATAATCGAGACCAGAGGCAGAAAGATCGAACTCGAGATGCCAGGTTTCTTTTTCGGAGCCTGGTCTGTTCAGTCTCGTTCGCGAAAGAAACGTGGCTTCGACGGGATTGTCCCGCGAATACCCAAGTCGCGCTGTTGTTGCCACCGAGGGAGCAGACGTTGCGGGGGTCTTTGTGGGAGCCAGCGCGCTTTTGAACTCCTCAAAAAGCGTCTTGAGCATGCGGGCGGTTTCCTTGCCGCCGGGCACACAAAGATTAAGCCGCTCCTCTTTCCCGGAAAAAATCGCGCCAGAGTAGTTCTTGCAGTCATAGCCACACTGGCCGCAGTCCTGTTGGGCCATTGCCGCCATCATGCGCCACCGCAACGGCCTGCCTTCCGCCAGTTGCATGCGTTCGGATATCGGCAAGGTCTGGTCGTGCCACGGCGCTCCGCCATCGTCTTCGTCGTTGCTTTTTGCCGACGCGCCGCCGTTAATGAGAGCCGCCGCCTGCTCGCTCGACAGCGGCGTGATTCCAAAGCCATCGAGCGATACCAGGCCGGCGAAGAAGCCATTGAGCCAGACGCGCTGTTCTTCGGAGAATGGCGCCGTTTCGGGGACGAACGATGGGATCGGCGGCGGCAAATTCTGCGTCATTCGGCCGCCTCCGAATCGAACTTCTCTCTCAAAGCGCCGATGTCGTGCCGGCGCGAAAAAGCCAGAAAAGTCTCCTCGCGGGATAGGCGATTGGTGAGATAACCTTTGAGCATCCGCTCGATGGTGCGCGGCGCATCTTGCGCCTTGACGTCGCGATAGATCTCACGGCCGAGCGCCGCGTCGGGCCCGAAGCCGCCACCCACATACACGTTATAGCCTTCGATCTGCTCCTCGCCCTCCTCCACCTTGCAGGCAAGAAGGCCGATATCGCCTATGTAGTGTTGCGCGCACGAATGATGACACCCGGTAAGATGAATATTGACCGGGCCATCCATATGAACGCGGCTTTCGCACCATTGCGCGATTTCTTCGGCGTGCCGCTTGGTATCGGATGCCGAGAAACGGCAGCCCACGTTGCCCGTGCACGCGACTAGACCGGCACGTATGGAGCTTGCTTTCGTTGTCAGACCAAGTGCGCCGATCGCGGCTTCGACAGCGGCCACCTTGCCATCCGGCACGCCCGAGATGAGCAGGTTCTGCCAGACCGTGAGGCGAATATCGCCGTCCCCGAACTCGCTTGCGATCCTGGCAAGACCCCGCATTTGCGCGGCCGTCAGGCGCGCGACGGCCAGCACGACGCCGATCCAGTTGAGCCCCTGCTGCCTTTGTGCATGTACGCCGATGTGGGCGCTGCGATCGAAGACAGGACGCGGCACGATCGCGTCCGCAGGCACCTTCGTCAGTTTGCGCCCCAGCTTTTCCTCGACGTGTGCGATGTATTTTTCCAGCCCCCAGGCGTCGAGCACATATTTGAGCCGGGCCTTGTTGCGATTGGCGCGGTCGCCATGCTCGATATAGACGCGCACGATCGCATCGGCGACCTGGGTAGCTTCCTCCGGCTTGACGATTACCCCGGTATCGCGGGCGAAGTCCTTGTGACCCGTGATGCCACCGAGCGCGAGACGGAACCACACGCCCTCCTCCGCGCCGAAGCCGGGCTTCACGCTTATCGCCTGAAATCCTATGTCGTTGGTGTCCTCAAGCACCGGAATGCGGCCGCCGCCATCGAAGCCAACGTTGAATTTTCGCGGTAGTCCGTAGAGCGCGCGTTCGTTGAGGATGTGGAAGTGCCATTCGCGAGCATAGGGGCGTGTGTCGATGAGCTCATCCGGGTCAATGCCCGCGGTCGGTGTCCCTGTCACGTTCCGGATGTTGTCGGCACCCGACCCTCGCGAGCACAGGCCAAGATCCTGGATGGCTTCCACCATCGCGACTGCATTCTTCGGTTCGATCTCGCGCATCTGCAGATTTGCGCGCGTTGTCACGTGCGAATAGCCGCCCGCATATTTGTCGGCGAGGTCCGCAAGGCCCGATAGCTGCCAGTGCGTCAGAATGCCATTTGGAATGCGCAGCCGGCACATATAAGAGGTCTGCGCCGGCGCCACGTAAAACAGTCCGAAAAATCGCCAGCGGAAATTGTCGGCCGGCTTGGGCGCTTCGTTCTTGCGCGCCTGCTCTTTCAGCCGTTCGTACGCATCGAACGGATGCAGCTCGCGTTTGAATTTTTCCTGATCCGCCAGTGTGCCGCCGCTCGACAGTACGCGGTCCTGCGCACGAATGTGGACTGCGTCCGGACCGGTCGGCTCATCGCCAGCCTGGCCTGCTGCTGTCCTGCCGCGTGCCGCACGCGCCGCGTTCAGCCCCGACGCAAATCCCTCAAGGTAGCGCTTCTGGTCGGGGGTGAAATCGCTCGACATCACGCCGCCTCTCGCTCGGCTAGCGCGCGGCCAAACATCATGTCGTCGCGGATCGCCTCGATGGAGGCGCCCGAGCGGATAAGGTCGAGATACCAGAGCCCGTCTGCCGTATCGCCAAACAACACGGCACCGACGAGCCGCGCATCACGAACGATGAGCTTCTTGTAAGTGCCGAGCCCTTGGTCAAAGAATAGGAGTTGCTCGGTGCCGGGCGCGCCGAGGAAATCGCCGGCGGAAAAAACATTGACTCCCGATACTTTGAGATTGGTGGCGAGCACGCTCCCCGGGTACTTGCCCCGTAGCTCCAGGGCGCGCTCGCTGGTCATATCGAGGCGCCTAGGCTGTGGTGTGGATACGAGGAGCGTGCCGATCAATGTGCGCACGCGACGCCGGCGCTTGCGGTGGAGCCACAGCGCGACGACTACGCCCGCGATCGCCGCGACGACACCACCG
>DAISKM010000253.1:0-5599 GCA_036820945.1 Pseudolabrys sp. | reverse complement strand
GTGCTCATTCGCATCGCCGAGCAACCGGGCGGGGAGGTGGCCCAGCAACAGGCCGTCGCCAAGGTGCGCGGAGCGCTCGGCAATGAGGTCGAATACCGGCGCGTTGAAGTCGTGGGTCCACGCGTGTCCGGCGAGTTGCTGTCCTACGGGGTGGTCGGCCTGATGCTCGCGATCTTCGCGATCCTGATTTATCTGTGGTTTCGGTTCGAATGGCAGTTTGCCCTCGGCGCGATGATCGCAAACGTCCACGACATTGTGCTCACCATCGGATTCATGTCGATCACGCAGATCGACTTTGACCTTACGAGCATCGCGGCGTTGCTGACCATTCTGGGCTATTCGTTGAATGACACGGTGGTCATTTACGACCGCATTCGGGAAATGCTTCGCCGATATCGCAAGATGCCGATGCCCGATTTGCTCAACGCTTCGGTCAATCAGACGCTCTCGCGGTCGGTGATCACCCACGTCACCGTGTCTCTCGCGCTATTGGCTTTGTTGCTGTTTGGGGGCCAGGCAATTCATAGCTTTACCGCCACGATGATGTTCGGCGTCGTCCTGGTCGGTACCTACACGTCGGTGTTCATCGCCTCGCCGATCCTGATCTATCTTGGCGTCGGTACCGGCCGCGACGCACTCACCGCGCCAGACCGGAAGAAATAGATGGCACTCGGCGACCGCGCCGATGCCCCGCATCTGCCGCGCCCCGCGCCGATAGACGCTTACGGTGACGGGGGATTTCGTTTCGCCGGGATGTCGCACCGCGGCTCGCTGCTTTGCTTTCCGGACGGAATTTGGGCTTGGCCGGTGCATGATGTGACCGATCTCACGGAAGCAACGCTTTCAACTGCCTTTGAGCGGGCCGCAAATCTTGATTTTTTTCTGTTAGGGGTCGGACGGGATCCATGGATATTGCCGGAAGAGATGCGAATGAAATTTCATGAATGTGCGCTCTCTGTCGACACCATGACAACAGGCGCGGCCGTGCGAACCTACAACATTCTGCTGGCAGAAAATCGTCGCGTGGGCGCGGGGTTGATCGCAGTCGACTAGTCGGCGCATTGGATTGCTCCGATGGAAGATCATTTCGAATATTGCGCGGCGCTGGTACGCGAGTCCAATCGCGACCGCTATCTGGCGACGCTGTTCGCGCCGGCGACGAAGCGGGACGCGCTTTTTGCCTTGTATGCCTTCGACGTTGAGGTCTCGCGCGTGCGCGATCTCGCGCGCGAGCCCATGCCGGGCGAGATTCGCCTGCAATGGTGGCGCGAGATGCTTCTGGGCGAGCGCTCCGGCGAAGCCGCGGGAAATCCGGTTGCAGCCGCTGCGATGGAAGGGTTGGCCCAGCAAGGTCTATCCGGTGAACAGCTCGTGGATCTCCTCGAGGCACACCGGTTCGATCTTTACGACGAGCCCATGTCGGATCTGGAAGCGCTTCGCTCTTATGCATTGCGGACCGCGGGCGCAATTGTCGAAATGTCCGCCGCGATACTCGCTGGCAAGCTCGATCCGGCGACCACCGAGTTCCTCGCGGCGGCTGGCGACGCTCAAACGATTGCAAGCATCCTCAGTCTTCTGCCGCGTCATGCGGCGCGCCGACAGCTCTATATCCCGCTTGAGATGCTTCGGCAGTATCAAGTCGATGCGGAAGACGTATTTGCAATGCGGGTCACACCCGAGCTGCGTGCCATCTTGGCCGAGTTGCGCTTGCGGGCGCGGCGTAGTCTTGCGGTTGTCGGTGCGGCAGGTGAGGGCATCCCCGCGATCGTGCGACCTGCCTTTTTGGCTTTGGCGCCGCTGCGGCAGTGGCTATTGGACATGGAACGGCTTGACTATGATCCGTTCCGCCCGCCGCAAATACCGCCCTGGCGAAGCCAGTGGCGCATCTGGCGAGCGGCAAAGTCCTTCCGGCGAATTGGCGCGTGAGCAACTATTCGGCTGCCGCCGCCGGCAGCTCTCCAGCCATCCAGCGCCCGAGATCGGCAAGCGCGCGCGAGGTCAGCGACTTTTTGCGCGCCAGGGCCTTTGCGGTTGTTCTGCCGAGCTTGCTGTGCCGATCGAATGCAGGGATCTCCTGCAGCGGGGGAAACAGGCCGAAATTCACATTCATCGGCTGAAACGCGGAAGGGCCGGCATCGATAGTGTCGATATGGCCGCCGGTAATGTGCGCAAGCAGGGCGCCGTGCGCGGTCGTAGCGGGCGGCGGCGCGATGCATTGCCCGAGGCGCTCGGCGGCGGAAAAGCGACCAGCCAACAGGCCAACGGCGGCAGATTCCACGTATCCCTCGCAGCCCGTGATCTGGCCAGCGAAGCGCCAGCGGCTCTTAGCTCTCAGCCTCAATGTCTGATCGAGCAACTTGGGGGAATTCAGAAATGTATTGCGGTGAAGGCCGCCCAGACGCGCAAATTCCGCCTGCTCCAGGCCGGGAATGGTGCGGAAGATCCGTACCTGCTCGCCGTGTTTAAGCTTGGTCTGGAAGCCAACCATGTTGAACAACGTGCCGAGCCTGTTGTCCTGCCGGAGCTGGACAACTGCGTAAGGCTTGTTGAGTGAATCATGTTGATTGGTAAGACCGAACGGCTTCATCGGCCCATGCCGCAGTGTTTCGGGTCCGCGCTCGGCCATCACCTCAATTGGCAGACAGCCGTCGAAATAGGGCGTGTTTGCTTCCCACTCGTGGAAGCTTGTCTTCTCGCCGGCGAGCAATGCGGCAACGAAAGCGTCATATTGTTCGTGCGACAGCGGGCAATTGATGTAGTCGGCGCCGGAGCCGCCGGGGCCTGATTTATCATAACGGGATTGGAACCAGGACTTGGCCAGATCAATGCTGTCGCGATAAACGATCGGCGCAATAGCATCGAAAAAGGCGAGTTGCGTTTCTCCGGTCAGACTGCCGATTGCATTCGCGAGATCGGGCGAGGTGAGTGGGCCAGTGGCAATGATGACGTTGTCCCAATCGGCGGGGGGACAGGAGATTTCGCCACGTTCAACCGTTATGCGTGGATGGCTGGCGAGCGCCGTCGACACCGCTCCGGAAAAGCCGTCGCGGTCCACGGCCAGTGCACCACCCGCCGGTACCTGGTTTGCGTCGGCAGCGCGCATGACCAGCGAACCAAGCCGCCGCATTTCCTCATGCAAAAGGCCGACGGGGTTGTGTGCGCTGTCGTCGGAGCGGAACGAAGTCGAGCAAACCAGTTCCGCGAAGGCGTCGGTTTTATGCACCGGTGTCGCGCGCAGCGGCCGCATTTCGTGGAGCACGACCGGTACGCCGGCATGCGCAAGCTGCCAGGCCGCCTCAGATCCGGCGAGGCCGCCACCCACGACGTGCACGGGTTGTATTTCATTCGCTGTCATTCGATGATCATTAGGCCCGGGGGCAGCGCGCTGCAACGGTAGTAAGAGGCTAGGGGATGCACTTGAGAGGAAACGTGTGGGCTGCAACCTTTTTTGCGGTCGCGGCAGCGATGTCGATCGCCAATGGGGCCACCAGGCCTGGCGTTGTCAACGCCGCCTACGAGGGATTTCCGGTAACCCCGCCCACGCCCAACGTCGTCTTCGTTTGCCACGGCTTTGGATGCAAATACCGGGCTGAACTCGATCTCACTGGCAATGATCGCGCCAAGCTCGCCCAGCTACTGGCAGCCGGCAAATCCTCGGCGGCGGCGGAGCGAAAAGCTGTCGCGGCAGCCGGGGCCTGGTTCGACCGGCGCGTCGGCCCGCTGGCCGGCACGGTCAATCATGTGGCGCGCGCCGGAATGAAATACATGTACGACATCCGGCAGTTCGATTGCATCGACAGCAGCCGCAACACCACAAGTCTGCTGCTCGTCCTCGACCAGTTGAACCTGCTGCGCCATCACGATGTCGACGTGCCGGAGTCCCGGGGCCACATGTTCGACCTGCGACCCCCGCATGCGACGGCCGTGCTGGTCGAAAAGGCGACAGGCACCAAGTGGTCGATCGATTCTTGGACTGTCGGCTATGGGCAACCTCTGGAGGTCATGCCCTTGGAGCGCTGGAAGACTCTCGACTAACCTTGCAAAAAGCGAAACGCCCGCGAACTGTCGCGGGCGTTTTCAGTTGAACGCGAAGTGGAACTTAGTCGCGATGGGCCGAGTTCCAGGCAACGCGGGCAATATCCGATCGGCTGATGCCGATGTCGGCAAGCTCACGGTCGCCCAGGCGCGACAATTCGTTCAGGCTCTGGTTATAGCGCTTCCATTCCTGGATGAAGCGGACAAGTGCGGCAAACATGGTATCGTTCTCTTTCTTTGTCGAAATTCCGGCCAAAAGCGGCCGGTTGTTTCGTGTGGAACATAGGGATGTTCCCGACAATGAAAACTGACAATGTTGCGGTGCAGCTAAGCATAAAATGCATGACTAAAAACCAGCCTTATAAGGGAAAAATTCAATTTTCGTTCGATTCGCGACGGGTTTCGCGGCTCCCTGTCAACTTACCATGCGCTAATTCAAACAGAATCGGTCGGCGTGAAAGCCGTCCGTGGAGGAACGCCCCATGATATCGCATACCTTGCGGGCTTTTTTGCTGATAGCGGCGCTGTCGCTTCCGGTCCAGACAAGTTCCGCCGGCGAGGTCAAGGTCCTGACGGCCGGCGCCTTCAAGCAGGTGGTCGTGGCATTGTTGCCCGACTTCGAAAAACAGACCGGCACCAAAGTCATTGTCGACAATGACACCGCAGGCGGTCTGCAAAAGCGCATCGAGGGTGGGGAAGCATTCGATGTCGCGGTGATCACGCCCGCCATCGTCGACGACCTTGCAGGCAAGGGCAAAATCGCTGCCGGCACCCGAGCCAACCTTGCCACCGTCGGCATCGGGGTTGTGGTCAAGGAGGGAGCGCCCAAGCCGGATGTTAGCACCGTCGAGGCTTTCAAGAATGCGCTGCTCGCGGCAAAAACGGTTGCGTATATCGATCCGGCAAGCGGTGGCTCGAGCGGAATATATGTCGACAAGCTGCTCGAGCGCCTCAACATCGCGGACCAGGTCCGGCCCAAGGCGAAACTCAAAAAAGGCGGTTACGTGGCCGACCTGATCGTCAGTGGTGAGGCGGAGCTCGGCGTGCACCAGATCAGTGAAATTGTCCCCGTCAAGGGCGCCGTGCTCGTAGGGCCCTTGCCGAAGGAAATCCAGAACACCACGACCTATGCCGCCGGCCTGAGCGCTTCCGCTCAAAACAAAGAGGCGGCGCAGGCGTTGATCAAGATATTTTCCGGGCCGGAAGCTGCCGCGGTGCTGAAATCCAAAGGCATGGATCCAGCGAATTAAGGATTGCGCAATTTGGATTTGGTCGCCGAGGCGCGCTCGCCTGATCGGCGCGTTGTCATCGCCGCGCTGGGGATCGCTCAAATCCTGGCTTGGGGGACATCGTTCTATTTCCCCGCGGTGTTTGCCGAGCCGATTGTCGCCGAGACCGGTTGGTCGCTTGGCTTTGTCGTTGGCGGCACGTCCATCGGTTTGCTGACGGCCGTACGCGGCGGGCCTCGCGCTCGTCGGCTTTTCACCGGCGCTGCCGATTTATCTGGCGGGGTGGGTGCTGATCGGCATCGGCATGGGCAGCGGCCTTTATGACGCCGTGTTCG
>DAISKM010000252.1:0-5704 GCA_036820945.1 Pseudolabrys sp. | reverse complement strand
CAGCCGGATATCATAGCGCAGCGGTGTGTCCTTATCCGAGGGGTCAGTTCTGGTTAGAAACTGCATCTGCGTCTGCATTGGCTCAATCTTCAGGAGCTCATATTTAACAGCTCCTCACCTGGACCTCAAAATGTGAAGAGGAATTCTCTAGGGAGGCATCCCATTCACCCGGGGATCGCTTGCCGCTTTTCTGCGCAACTGCTTCTATATTGGCGAGGTCAGATACAAGCGTGAGGTCTTTCCTGGCGAGCAACCAGCCATCCTCGATCGAGCGCTGTTTGAGGCGGTTCAAACTCAACTTGACCGGCAGAGGACCAATCACGCCAAGGCGCGGCAAAAATCTCAGTCACTCCTAACAGGCCGCATCTTTGACGCTCGTGGGAACCGCATGACGCCGTCTCATGCCGTCAAGAATGGCGTGCGCTATCGCTACTATATCTCGTCGGTGCTTATTCAGGGGCAGCCGGACAAGGCGGCTACGCTCAATCGGGTCCCCGCCGCAGAGATCGAGACTTTGATTGTCAGCGCCCTGCGCAAACATCTCGCAGAGCAATCGAACGACAAAGGGGAAGCTGAGGACTCTCAATTACTCAACGACAAGGACCTCATCTCCGCCCATATCGCACGCGTTGACATTAAGCCGGATCACCTCGCCGTTCAGCTTTCTTTCAAACCAGGCCAGCGAAGCGGGGAGCAATCACACGCCGGAGATCGCCGCCATGGATTTGTTCGTTGTTCCGACCATTGGCTTCGATCTGGTCTATGCCTTCATACTCATTCGACTAGACCGCAGAGACCTTGTCTGGATCAACGTCACAACAAATCCGACAGCAGAATGGATTGCACGCCAGCTCACCGAGGCATTTCCTTGGAATGAGACGCCGCGTTACCTCCTCCGCGATCGGGATCGCATCTATGGCAGCATCGTCACCGGTCGATTGCACGCCATGGGCATTCGGGACAAACCCATCGCACCAGCGTCACCTTGGCAAAATAGCTTTGCCGAACGACTGATCGGATCGATCCGGCGTGAGTGCGTGGACCATCTCGTCGTCTTGGGCGAGGCGCATCTGCGCCGGATCCTGCGAACTTATGCCTGCTATTACAACAACGTCAGAACGCACCGGTCATTGGATAAAGATGCGCCAGTCTCCCGTCCGGTTCAGCGCACTGGAAGCATCAAATCGCAGCCAATCCTTGGCGGGCTTCATCACCACTACGTCCGAGTCTAGGTTTTCGGTACACACAACGGAGGTCGCCTCATAGATCGGATGATTCGCCACGCCACGCCTCTTCAGCAGCCGCGGTCAATGTCGCAGCCGACTGCGCGTCGCGAAAGCAAAAAGGCTCAAATCATCGCAATGTTGCGAGCGCTAGATGGCGTGACCATCGAGGCTGTGCCTTCGCATTGATCTTGCTTACGACGGCAGGTTCACTCTGTGATAGAGTCTAGCTAAGGCGTATCTCATCCAGGACGGTACGTTCGATGCGATATCTTCATGTGTTCGTATGCTTCGCATTGGTGCCGCTTGCCTCGTCTGCTGTGGCCGAGTGCCTGAAATCAAATGTCGAAGGTCAGTCCGCTCAAGGCCGGCTTGCAATCGGTCGTGCGCGCGATGCTGCTGGACGGCCGGAGACCCCCTACATTCTTCGACTTTCCGCAAATGCCTGTCTCGATGCTAAGAACCGCGACGAAATTGTCAGGAGAGCACGCACGATTCATATTGTCCCCACCGACGAAAACCTGCGACGGACGCTCCGGCACCTAGTCGGCAAGACAGTAATTGTGCGCGGCAATCCGTCTATCGCTTACACGGCACGTCACCACACCCGCATCGTGATGCACGTCACTGAAATCAATGCGCGGTAAGAGCGCACCACTTCAGCGCTTCTTGTGAGGGCAAGATCATCGGGCGCATATCTGCGAGCCCGATGCCGTCGAGGCGGGTGTGGCGGCTCGGCCTGGGCCCGAGCGCGTCGTCCGAAACATTGTAATTGGCAGGCAGCCCGCAACTACGCCAGGCGGTAACGAGCAAGCTGAGATTCCGTCGAAGGGGGCATCCGGACGTAATGGTGATGGCCCGCACAAGATTGGGATTGCGATAACGATCTGTCCGCTGGACTGCCCGACCGAGGGGCCATCTGCCAAGCGCCAAGTGCGAGCGGACTTGCCTGAGCTTTCACCCCCTCGACCGCGGCCGATTATTCCATGATCGAGTGCTCCGAAACTGAGCAATAACATTATCCAGAAAGGACTGGCATTCGGCCGCGATTGGAGCGGTACTGACGTCAATCCCGAGCGCTTGCGCGCTCCGAGATCCTGCCCCGCCGCCTTTATGGCCTAGGTGGGGATTTGGTGGTGCGGCGCGACGCCGCCATCAAACTAAACGGAGGATCTCGATGTTAAAGTCTGCGAAGAAGCGACCACCTCGGCCAGCACACACAGAAACGACTGCCGCAAAGCCGTCGCCGCTGGCAATGGCCAATCCCCCTCGGCCGCATAAAGCCGATCCGGGCAGCAAGCAGTCTCGCGTCATCGCAATGCTGCAATCGCCCGCGGGTGCGACGATTGCCGCGATGATGAAAGCCACGGGCTGGCAGCAACATTCGGTGCGCGGATTCCTTGCCGGAGTGGTGCGCAAGCGCCTCAAGCTGAAGCTCGGGTCGAAGAAGCTGAACGGCATCCGGGTCTACCAGATCGCTGGCATGGATTCGCACGGGTTATGACTTGTCTTTAATTTGGCTGTCCGCTGGGCGTGAAGTCGGTCGCAAATATCGATCCACGATACTCTCTCTATTAGTCCACTGGTGCGTGACCATTTCTTATGCTTCCAAGAGCTGGACATCCATTGTATGGAAAGCTGTTGCTGTGATTCGCAAATTGGAGGTGGCGAAAAGCGTCAATGATGACCAGAAGAAGGGAGCGATCCCTACCGAAGGCGCAGAACCCGTCAAACGCTCAGGTCCAAAACTGGTCATTTTCGAATAGATCTGGAGAGAGCCGGCAACGGCCGCCGAAGGGGCAAGCGGGTGCAACACCCGTGAATCTCTCAGGCAAAAAGGACAGATCGGGTGATTTAACTCTTAACAAGGAGATCCCCGATGCATGTCGTCGTCATGGGAGCCGGCGTTGTCGGCGTCACCACGGCTTGGTATCTGCGCCAGCAGGGTCACGATGTAACGGTCCTCGACCGGCAGGCAAAGCCAGCCGCCGAAACCTCGCATGCCAATGGCGGTCAAATCTCGGTGTCGCACGCCGAGCCATGGGCCAATCCTTCCGCTCCGCTGAAAGTTCTCCGCTGGCTATTCAATGAAGACGCGCCGCTCTTGATTCGGCTACGCGTGGATCCTGCGCAGTGGCGCTGGTGCCTTCGATTTCTTCTCGAGTGCACGCCGGCACGCACCCGAAGCAACATTCGCCAGATTGTCGCGCTCGGGCTTTATTCGCGCCGCAGCCTTGGCGAGTTGCGGCAGGCGCTCGGCCTTCGCTATGACAATCTGCAGAAGGGCATTCTGCACTTCTACACGAGCGACGCTGAATTTGCGGCAGCTCGCGAGCCGGCACAGGTCATGCGCGACCATGGCTGCGACGTCGAGATCATCGGTGCCGACGAGGTCGTCCGCATCGAGCCCGCGTTGCGGTTTGCGCGCACGAAAATCGTCGGAGGCAGTATGACCTATGCGGACGAGTCGGGTGATGCCTGCGTCTTCACGCGGAAACTTGCTGAGGCTGCCGCCGCCCGCGGCGCCGAGTTTAAATTCAACACGACCATTGTCGGGCTCGATCACAGCAACGGCCACATTTGCGGGCTGCGAGCGCGGACCGCGGATGGAGACTATGTAACCATTCGCGCCGACTCTTATGTGGCGTGCTTGGGCTGCGACAGCGCGACGCTGCTCAAGCCGCTCGGCATCGCTCTCCATATCTATCCCGCGAAGGGCTACTCGGCGACCTTGCCGATCCGCGATCCCGAACGCGCCTACACGGTTAGTTTGACGGATGACGAGTACAAGCTGGTGTTTTCGCGGCTGGGAAATCGGCTGCGCGTTGCCGGCACGGCTGAGCTTAACGGGTTCGATCTTGAACTCAATTTGGTTCGCTGCCAGGCGATCGTACGCCGCCTGATCGAACTGTTCCCGGGCGTTTGCGAACCTAGTGAAGCGCAATACTGGACCGGGCTGCGACCGGCAACGCCGTCCAATGTTCCTTATATCGGACGTTCGGCATATCAAAACCTCTACTTGAACACGGGGCACGGGACGCTTGGATGGACGCACTCTTGCGGTTCCGGTCGTGCTCTTGCCGATATTGTCAGCGGGCGACGGCCTGAGATCGAATTCTCTTTTACTGACGGCAACTCCAACGTGAGACCCACACCGCATACCCTTGAACCCGTAGCCGCGTAAAATCGCAATAAAAAAAGCGGATGCTGACGACTGCCAAGGCGCTCGGCTTGACGATACCCCTGCCATTGCTCGCACGCGCCGACGAGTTGATCGAGTAAGCCCACAAATGTATCCGCTTCTGGCCCAAAGCAGACATTGATTTGTGCAGCGCGCATGTCCGCTTTCGGGGGTATACCGGACAGAGTCTCAGTTATGCCCGTCAAATGGGCACCTCTTGGAAAATGCGGATTTCGGGTACGCGTCAGGGTACGCAAGCGTGAATCTGGGCTCCCGAGCTATGCAAAAAGGAAAAGGCCCCGGCCCGATCCCGCAGGCGCGACTGACTGCCGTTGTGTGTCGCGCTAAAACCGACGCCGTCGCGCCCTTTGCTTAGCCATGTGTCGCTCGAAATCCCTAAGCAGTCGGGGCCGAGGGGCTTGCTGTAAGAGAACAGCACACACGGCGCGAAGCTCCGCCGAATAGCCGATGCCCTTCAGCGCCAACCCTCTAACGTATTTGTTTAGGAATGAAGTTTTCAATACTGGCGATAGACGCGCTTCGCCCTTCGGACTGCGGGGTTCGAGTCGCCAAAGAACGGGTGTGTGGAATAGTAGAGGATCACCCGGCTCACTTTTCTCCCCGAAGTCGAAGAATACCGGGTTGCGGCTGTTAATCCAATCGCGCAGTAGTGCGCCCTCGTTCGATGGCAGTGAGTATGTCAGCGGTTTGGCTTTGACGATTGAAGCTCTTGTAAGCGACGCGAAGAAGCGAGACCTGTCTCGCTTAAGTCTTAGGCCATCAACGACCCAAACCATCTTCTGATAGAACATCTCCCGCGACTCGCGCTCTTCTCGGCGCAGGTTTGAGTGCTGGAACTCCAGCACTATCCCCCTTTCAGTCTTGACGTCGGCGATGTGTTTTTCGCCACTCTCTGACCAGTGGATTCTCTCCTGCCAGTCTTTGGGAAAGTGGTTCTTCCAAGCCCGATGCCATTCTGTTTCAGGTTCCCACCAACGGTCGCAAGTACGGGTTCCTCGATGCGCCCAATGCCAGACTCTGACCTCCCCGCACTTTGCGATCATTGCATCATCGCAAAGAGGGCATTTGCTCGAGAGGCCTCGCTGAGCTTCTCGACGTTCTCCATCAACCAGAGCGTATTTCATTTGTTAGTGGCCCGACGCCGTTGCGCTCAGCGTGGGCGCGGTCCTTACAACACAATGAACGCTGCAACCAACAGAAAACCGACTACGCAGGCTAAGACTGCGAACTGCCTTAACTTCCTTGCTCTTATTTCAGCCTCTCGTGAACTGATCGCGAC
>DAISKM010000251.1:409-5716 GCA_036820945.1 Pseudolabrys sp. | reverse complement strand
TCGTAGCGGCGCGCGCCGAACGCGCGGTCCGAATGACGAGACCATGAGGAAGGCGCTGGCCGAACAAATCGTCGACATCGACGTCGAGATTTACGGACGCGTCGTTTCGGTGCGCGGGCTGATGGTGGAAGTCGCAGGTTCTCGGCACCGCCGGCCTGGCGCGTTCGGTGGTGGTCGTGTCGACCTCCGACGAACCGGCGCTCAGGCGGCCTACCTGACCCTGGCGATCGCGGAGTATTTCCGCGATCTCGGCAAGCACGTGCTGGTGGTGCTGATGGATTCGGTTACCCGCTTCGCAATGGCGCAGCGCGAGATCGGCCTCTTCGCCGTGCGAGCCGCCGACGGCCAAGGGGTACATGCCCACCGTTTTCGTGGAGCTGCCGCGCCTGGGCTACGGCTGGACCGCATCCTTCGGGGCGAAGAAACACAATCCTAACCTTATTGCGGCACAGTCGGTACGGAATGGTTCACCACGTGGGTCCGGCCCGGGAACTCTTGTCAGGCGCCGGGCAACGCATTCGGGGGCTTCGGGGAGTATCTAGTCGATGAAGTCACGTGAAACCCTCATCCGTCTAAAGAAGTTTCAAGTCGACGAGAAGCGCCGCAAGGTGGCGCAGATCGAGGCGATGATCGCCGAGTTCGATCGGATTGCCGCCGAGCTGGAACGCGAGATCAAGATCGAGCAAGACCGCGCCGGCATCCATGATCCGGCTCACTTCGCCTATCCGACCTACGCGAAGGCCGCGACCGCGCGGCGGGAAAATCTCAAGCACTCGACCGATGAGCTGCGCGTGCAGCTCGAGGACGCGAAGGTCGCCCTGGGCGAGGCTTTCGAGGAGCTCAAGAAGGTCGAGATGCTCGACGAGCGCGACCAGCAGCGTGAAAGGGCCGAGGAGAATGCGCGCGAGCAGGCCGAGCTCGATCGCATTGCCAGCCTGCGGTTCAACACCGGCGGTGCTCCGGCTTAAGCGTCGGCGGTCTGACCGCCGGCGACGGCGCCGCTTTTGCCATTCGATGTAGCGATTCCGGTGTGAGGCGGCAAGGCTGCGGCCCATTGAGGCGCCGAAATATATTAGATATTGTCTAATAAAAGCGTGGCCGCGCTTTAATGACAGGCCACCCCCGCTGCGATGTACTTTCCGTCGGCGCAACTTAGCCTTGTTTCGCCATTTCTGATCCGGACTGCGCTTTGTCCAACCTGACGTTGCGGGGGCATATCCAGATGATGGCAAAGAAATCACCGAATCCGACCGACAAGTACGTAGGGTCTCGCGTGCGCATGCGGCGCCTGATGTTGGGAATGAGCCAGGAAAAGCTGGGCGAAAAGCTGGGCCTCACGTTCCAGCAGGTCCAGAAATACGAGAAGGGCACGAACCGCATCGGCGCGAGCCGGCTCCAGCACATCGCCCAAATTCTGAAGGTGCCGGTGGCATTCTTTTTCGACGGTGCGGTGGCCAAGCCGGCCGAGGACGGGTCGGCGAAACCGCCGGTCGCCGACTACGTGTCGGATTTTCTCTCGAGCTCTGACGGTCTGGCACTGACCCGGGCGTTCACCAACATCAAGGACTCCCGGCTGCGCCGGCGGGTGGTTGATCTGGTCGAAGAGATCGCCGGCGAGCAACGCTAGCCGGCGCTACACCCGTTCCCGAAAATTTCCAGAACGCCGCTGTTAATTGCGTGCGCTTGCGCCTGCGCGTCGCGACTCATTTGTTTTTGATGTCAGCAATGATGCTGACAGCGACGACGCTCAAAATCGCGCCTTCATTGTAACATTCAGCACACGGCGGGCGGTGGACTTGCAGTATCAAGTCAGCGCGAAAATGTTCCCCTATTAGGAATTGTGTCGTGGGTGAAGTATCAAGCACATCTACAGTGACTCAGTGTCCGGTCAACGATGTCGCTGACACGACGCCTCCCTCTGTGTCCGCCAGACAGTCACCATCGCCCGGCATTTCTGGGCAGACGTCGCCTCCTTCTTCGGTCGCTCCCGCAACCGGTCAAAGAACTTTTTCGTTGGACGAGTTGGAGGGCAGGGCACGGAATGCGGTCGATGCATTTCTAAAGGAAAAAGCTCAGCCCGCCGGCGATGATGCGCGGGTCAAGATCCTCCAAAACGCCGCGATCTGCGCTACCGAAGCAAATTTGCACCGGCAGGAGCAGTCGATCCCATCAAACCGCGAAAAGATTGCGGGCGCGCGGTGGTTGGCACGTCGGGCTTTGCAAACTCAGCAGGGGTTTGCGGAAACCGAAAATACTATTGCCTTGAACAGCTATCGCGAGCTGTTTGCGCTGAAAAATAGACTTGAAGGCCGATTGAAGGATCAAGGCAAAGGGCTCAGCGCGGAAGAGAAACGCGGCGTTGACAATCTAATTTCTCAAGCCAACCAGGCGGCACTCAGGAATGTAGACGCTTGGAGCAAGGCAAATGATGCGAACTCAGGCTCAAACCCTGAACGTTACGGCGACGCTAAGCTATGCGTGAGCGGGTTATCTAGCGCTGAAGAAACAAGGGATCTGATATCCAAGAGCGCGGAAGAAACAGTGCAACTCATCGCCAAATTGGATCAACTGGCGGCACAGCGCGCGGCCGGCAACCGCTAAAACGCCGACGCCATTTCGCGTGCGCCTTGCGCCTGCGCGCCGCGGTTCATCTTGGCTTCGATGTCGGCGATAAGATTGGCCACAGTGCCAGTGCGGCGGGCGACCGGGTTGCGTTCGTATCCTTCCCGCTGGAAGAAATTCGACGTCGGAACGCGCGCGCGCAGCGCTTGCGGCATCGTCACCATGTCGAACCCGTTGCCGTCGCCCGTCAGGTTCATCAATTCGAGTTCGGCGGCGGTCAGCGCAGGCGCATAGCCCTTGACGCGGGCAAAGCGAACGGAGTTCGTGAGCTTTTGCACTTGGAGAATTGGCCCAAGATCGAGATCAAGCACCGCGGCGTGGATGCCGAAACCGCCCAAAGTGGTCTTGGCCAGGCGATCGTGATCGCTCCACCGGTTCGGGACCGAACGGCTGTAGGCGATCATGCGCTTGAGCCCCTCGATCTTTCGCTCCATCGCGAGCTTCCCCGGGCCGGACAGTCCTTTCGCTTTCTGGCGCAGCGCCTGGAGATAGTTGTTGCCGTCTTCGGCGAGGAGCGACACCGTATTCGTGCTGAGCAACTGGTTGTAGCCAACGGCCGGCGAGATCGCCCGGGCGCCGGGGCGGTAAGGCACAAGCCCGGCCTGCGAGTCGTACGTACCGTTTCCTCCCGTCTCGAACGCATAGACGCCGACGATCTGCTCGCGAGTTAATCCCGCCGCAAGTGCAGCCTTTGCATAAGCCCGCTTGAAATCGAAGTCGCTCGCCGGCCGGTCCGGAACGAAGCCGAATTGCTCGGCGGCATTCTTGAGGAAGTCCGCAACCACGGGAATCTCCGGCCGCTCGGCAGGCGGCGGTGCGGGTACGTTCGGATCGACCGGTCGTGGCGGACCCGTATAGATGGGTGGCTGGGTGAGGACGTAGTCGTCAATGCTGATCGGAAGATGGTCGCGGCGCTTCGCATTGCGCTCACGGCGCTTCTCACCGACGGCATCCCAATAGGCGGTCGCCTCGGCTTCATATGCACTTCGCGCCGCCTGATACTGGGCGAGCCGGGCCTGGTAGTCGGCCGTCGTCATGGCCGGTGGCTGCGCATGCACAACCTGCGCCGCCAGCAGCAAACCGGCCGCTATCAGGCTGGTCGCGCGCAAACTGAGCAGACAGGTCCTCATGTCCGGCTGTTCTCGGCCATTTCGCTTGATTCGACTACTTTACAAAAAGACGCGCCGCAAATGCGGCGCGCCGGACAAAAGGAATAGGTGACAGGCTATCGGACGATTGGACCGCTCCGGTCGGTGAATACAACCGGCCCGCCGGCCTTGATGACGGTCGGGTTCTGCGCCGTCATGATGTCCGTGCCAAGATTAAGTTGGCGCGCCGAGATGCCAATCACGGCGATCAACAGCGCGGCGACAAGCCCAACAACCACGATCTTGAGGTGTGTGGTGCGGTCTGCCCGATAAAGGGACCAGTTCATGACATCCTCCGGGCTCCACTCCTTGGTCGCCCCGTCCCGAAAAAAGTTCACCCGTTCGTCCGAATAACGTAGGTATTGCTTGCGGGTTCCCAAGGACCTTTCACGGAACGTTGAATCCTTGTGAATATCCGAATTTCTCCTGACTTTTCCGACAGTTCGGTGCGGTTTCGGCCGCGTGATGACGTTCTGCCGCGGCCGCACGCAACAGCCGACTAGATGCTACCGACAGTCTTGAGACGTGCGCGGGGATGCACTTCGCCCTGGGACAGGACCGGCGTCTGCGCGCGGAAACGCTCGACGATGCCGCGAACGAAGGGCCGAATGCTCGATGAGGTCACGAGCACCGGCGCCTCGCCCTCGCGCGCCGCCTCCTCGAAACGCTCACGCACCAACGTAATGAATTCCGACAGCCGCGAAGGCTGCATCGCCAGCTGGCGCTCGTCACCCTGGCCGACCAAGGAGTCGGCAAATGCCTGTTCCCATTTGGCCGAAAGCGCGATCAGCGGCAAATAACCGCTCGGGCTGGTGTATTGGGCGCAAAGTGGCGCGACAGTCGCGCGCGGACGTGCTCGGTGAGCGTGACCGGATTGCGCGAGCCGGCAATGCCTTCCAGAATGGTGGCAACGTCGCGAATGGAGACGCGCTCGGCCAGAAGCATCTGGAGCACCCGCTGGATGCCGGAGACCGTGATCAGGTTCGGCACAAGATCCTTGACCAGGTCGGCCTGCTCTTTCGGCAATTCCTTGAGCAGTTTTTGCACCTCGGCGTACGAGAGCAGCTCCGCCATGTTGTTCTTGAGCAGCTCGGTAAGATGGGTGGAGAGCACGGTGGCAGCATCGACCACCGTGTAGCCCTTCATCGAGGCTTCCTCCTTGAGCGCGCCATCGATCCAGGTCGCCGGAAGGCCGAAGGTCGGTTCGGTTGTATGTGTGCCCGGCAGCTTTACCTGCCCGCCGGCGGGGTCCATGACCATGTACTGGCCCGCCCACACCTTGCCGCTGCCGGCCTCCACTTCCTTGATCTTGATGACGTAGGAATTCTCGTCGAGCTGCACATTGTCGAGAAGCTGCACGGCCGGCATCACGAAGCCCATTTCGACCGCCAGCGAGCGCCGAAGCGCCTTGATCTGCTCGGTCAGCCGGTCGCTGCCGTCAGGCGCATTGACCAGCGGCAGAAGCGCGTAGCCGAGCTCGACCCCTTCGTGCATCGAGCCCGGCGTCTCCGGCGCGACGTGGCTGGGAATGCCGCCG
>DAISKM010000251.1:0-399 GCA_036820945.1 Pseudolabrys sp. | reverse complement strand
TCCATCTTCAGCGCAGTGGAGATGGGCTCGTCGGCGGCATCGGCTTTGATTGCCGCCTCGGTTTTCCTGACCTCCGATGCCGCGGCGAGCTTCATGCGCCTGTCGACGATGAAGGCGAGCGCGCTGGCGCCGCTGCCGAGCGCGAGGAACGGGATCATCGGAATTCCGGGCAGCAGCGCCATCACAATCATCACGGCCCCCGACATGCCGAGAGCCTTGGGGTAACCCGAAAGTTGCCCCAGCAACGCCTTGTCTGCCGCGCCGGCCACGCCCGCCTTGGAGACAAGCAAGCCGGCCGCGGTGGAACCGATCAGCGCGGGGATTTGCGTGACCAGGCCGTCGCCCACCGTGAGGATCATGTACGAATGCGCGGCATCCGCGAACGAAAGACCCTTGCAC
>DAISKM010000250.1:0-5724 GCA_036820945.1 Pseudolabrys sp. | reverse complement strand
CCTTTACGGTGATGGCGCAATCGGCGGCGTCATCAATATCGTGCTGAAGAAAGGATCTTCGACGGCTGCGTCCAATCGCGTCGAAGCGTTTGCTGGTTCGTTCGAGTACTGGGAAGGCCGCGCGTCGGCTGTTGCGACAAGCGGGCCATGGTCGATCGGTGCGTTCGGCAACGCCATCAGCTCCGCTGGCTATCGTGTCAACAGCGCTCTGCGTCAGCGCAATGTCAATTCGACATTGAACTATGCCACCGACAACCTGGGAGCATACCTTACGGTTGCCGGAGATCGTCAGTTTCAGGGCTTGCCAGCAGGGTTGAACAACTTGCCCGGCAACTTTCCCTATACTCTCGACACGCCATGGCAATCGAATACGCCTATCGACTGGGGCAAGAAACAGGGGATCAACTTCGCCACGGGATTCAATGCGACACTCAGCCCAGGAGTCGAACTGATTGTCGACGGCAGCGTCCGGCGCAAATTTCAGCAAGCGCAGTTCTTCAACTACCTCGACCCGGTCACCTTCCTGTACAATTTAAGCGCTGCGTCGCCGTTAAATTACGTCGACACTGTCATGACCACGTCCTCAGTGACGCCACGGGTTGACGTGACACATCGGTTATTTGGGCTGCCAAATCGACTGTTCGCGGGAGTCGATTTTTACAACACGCAATACGATTCGGACCGGCCCACGGCGCCGGGCTTGGTGCCCGTTCATAGATACGACATCCGGCAGACGACCCTGGGCTTTTACGCAATGAACACCACATCGGTGCGGCCGGACACCGATGTTTCCGTCGGCGGCCGTATCCAGCGCAACGCGGTGGACGCGCGCGACACCTACAGCGCGGTCAATGATCCCAATGCCGGATTTTACGCAAACAACCCGCAAATCCCGCCGTTTGACCAAAACGAATGGCAATGGGCGGCTCACGTTGGACTTGAGCATCGCATCAATTCCACGCTGGCTGTGTTTGCTCGCGCAGCCCGCGCATTTCGATTGCCCAACGCGGACGAGCGAGTCGGAGCCGGCGGGCCCTTTGTGTTCACCGTTCCAACATTCGATCTCAAAACGCAGACATCCTACGACGTCGAAGGCGGAGTTCGCGTCAATGTCGGGCCGTTCAGTCTTCAATCGAGCGTTTATTACATGCGACTAAATAACGAGATTCACTTCTTGCCCGCGGTTGGCGTCGACATCAATCTCGACCCCACGCGGCGCATCGGCTGGGAAACCAGCGCGCTGTATCAGATCAACAATTCGATGCGCGCCCGAGCCGGCGTTACCTACTTGGATGCCATATTCATCGAGGGTCCGTTGACGGGCAATCAGATCCCGCTCGTTTCACCTTGGTCCGGTTATGCGGGACTCACATGGGAGATCGTGCAGAAATTACTGACGCTCGATGTGACGAGCCGCCTCTATGGGCCACGCCGCATGGACAACGACCAGATAAATGTTCAGCCGCTCATCCCCGCGCAGGCGACAGTGGACGTTAAACTTGGGGGCCAATATGACCGTTTCTTTTGGTCTGCAGCCGTCCTCAATCTCTTTGACAAACATTACTTCGACTATGCCATCTCCAGTGGGGGAATTGCCGGCGGGCCATTCTTTCCTCCTGGCCTGCCGCCGACGATCGGATTGTTCAACGCCTTTCCACTGGCCGGGAGGACTTTTTTGCTGCAGGCGGGAGCGACGTTCTAGACCGGTGCCGGACAGAACTTTTCACAGCGGTTGCCACTCGACCGGCACGAGGTCGTAGCCGGTCGCGGTCTTGACCATGTGACCGCACGCGGGGAAGGGGAAATGGTAGCCTTGAACGAGCATGCGGTCGGCAACGACGCGATCGAGCATCTGACGCCGCGCGGCAACCGCCTGTGGCCCATCCATGTCGAATGTGGGCTGCCAGTCGGGATGGCGTGCAAAGAGATAAGGATTACGCACCGTATCGCTCATTGCCAGCATCGACTGATTGCCCGAATGGATAGCGAAAGCGGTATGCCCGGGCGTGTGGCCATAGGCTGGGACTGAAATGATCCCAGACGTCACTTCAGAACCGGGCTTGAACCGTCGTACTTCCGATGCGATGTCCTTGAAAATGCGGTGCGCGTTGAGGAAGTAGCGTTTCACAGTTCCTTCCGCCGGCGCCATGTTCGTATCGTTCATCCAGAAGTCCCACTCCGGCTCAGGCACAAGGATCTCCGCGTTGGGGAAGACCTTTGCGCCGTCTTTGGTCTTGATGCCGTCGATATGGTCGGGATGAAAATGCGAAATCAGAATCGTGTCGATGGCGCGCGGATCGATTCCAGCCGTCCTGAGGTTCTCGAGCATGCTGCCGGCGGTGTCAGCGACCTGACCGGCTGTCCCGGTGTCGATTAGCACCAGCTTCGAGCCTGTATTCACCAACAGGGCAGTGAAAGATATCGGCAAAACACTTGGCGGCAGGAATGCCGCGGCGAGTGCCTGGTTGACCTCGGCCACGCCGGCGTTGCGCACAAATTTGTCGTCGATCGGCAGATACCAGACGCCGTCGAACAGTGCGGTGAGTTGAAAATTGCCCAACTTGAGACGGTAGACGCCCGGGCCCTGTGTGCCGGCGAAGGGCGCGTTGGCTTCGGCCGGCATCGCAAATGCGGCGGCGGCAAAGGCGGATGAAGTCAGGAAGAAGCGGCGGGAAACTGGGCGCATGATCTCCGTCTCTCAGGTGAGCAAGGCGGATTTTCGGCACGCGTCTCGATCAGGAACACCGGAAGCGGACAATTATTCGTTACGTTCAGTTCTGGTCGGCCTTGATGTTGTTGTCCTTCACCACCTTGCCCCAGGTCTGCATCTGGTTGCTGAGAAAGGCGCGCTGAACCTCAGGGCCGCCGAGGGTCAACGAGACCTGCTGGGTTTCGACCAGCTGCTTTGCGATGCGCTCCTCGCGCAGGGTCGCCGCCATCTCGTTCCCGAAGCGCTCGATGACCGGCTTCGGCGTGCCGGCCGGCGCGTAGATGCCCCACCAGGCATAGGCTTCGAAACCCGGAAAGCTCTCAGCCACTGTCGGCACTTGCGCGATGAACTGATTGCGTTCTTTTCCGGTTTGCGCAATTGGACGAATTGTCTTTGCTTCCACCTGCGGCATCGACAGTGCTGTACTGCCTATGAGAAGTTCGACGTGGCCGGCGACCGCGTCGTTCATCGCCGGACCGCCGCCGCGATACGGCACATGTGTGAGCTTTACGCCGGCGCGCTGCGACAGCAGCGCCATCGCCAGGTGTCCAACGCTGCCGCTGCCGACCGAGCCATAACTGACCTTGCCTGGATTGTCCTTGGCGAAGGAGAGAACGTCAGCCAGCGTCTTGTACGGCTTGGCCGCCGCCGTGCTGATCATGTAGGGCGCGGTGCCGATCAACAGCACGGGGTCAAGATCCTTTTCGGTGTCGTAAGGCAAGCCAGGCAATACGAACGGATTCGCGGCGTGGTTGTCGAAGACCGCCAACCAGGTGTTGCCGTCGGGCGGTGATTTGACGACCGCGGCCGTGCCGACGCTGCCGGACGCGCCGGACCGGTTCTCGATGACGACCGTCGCGCCGAGGCGCTGCTGCATGCCCGGTTGAACCAGTCGCATGATTGCGTCGGTCGATCCTCCCGGTGGATACGCCACGACAATACGCAGCGGCCCCGATGGCCATGATTGGGAGCGCGCCACGCCCGGCGCCGCTAGAGGCGCGGCTAGGCCGGCAAGCACAAGTGTGCGGCGTGTGAGTGTCATGACTTCCTCCCGAAGATTATATTATGCGTGTCAGCATACATTTGTTCAGTGCGCAGCGCATGGCCCTCGCTGGTTGATCCGTCACCAGCTATGATTGTGGGCCGGAAGCGAGGATCGAGTGAAATGCCGAGTGGGGGAAAGCGAGCATTGACGCTGCTTGTGGTGTCTGCCGCGCTAGCGCTCGCTGGTTGCGCCACCGACATCGAGCCAAGCGCGTCCGAACTGAAGGCTCGCTGGGATGCGCAAAATGTTTACCCGCAAGGATATCGCCAAGACCTGCTGGCGTTCCTTCGCACCTACCTTAACGATCCAACGCAAATCCGTGGAGCGGCAGTCTCGCAACCGCAACTCAAGTATATCGGGCCCGGCGATCGATACGTCGCCTGCGTGCGTTATAATTCTCGGAACAGCGACGGCAAATATCAGGGCTCGAAAGACGGCGCCGCTGTCTATGTGGCCGGCAAGCTCGACCGGTTTTTCGACACGCCCAGGGATGTGCGAGAGCTTTGTAAGGAAGTGGCATTTGCGCCTTTCCCGGAGCTTGAGCGGCTCACGCGATA
This sequence comes from Pseudolabrys sp., assembly GCA_036820945.1. Classification (GTDB taxonomy): domain Bacteria; phylum Pseudomonadota; class Alphaproteobacteria; order Rhizobiales; family Xanthobacteraceae; genus Pseudolabrys. The sequence goes on along the minus strand of DAISKM010000250.1, from coordinate 1,412 downwards.
GCACGCAATAGTGCAACAGCCGCCGGGCTGATCAGCTCGGCGGCGCAATTTCAGACCAAGAAGCCGGTAGTCAGTAGTCAGCTCGGACGTCTCAGGTCACTTGACCTTGAGGTTCTCCGCGGACGTCTTCCCACGGTTCTCGACGAGTTCGTACTGAACGGTTTGTCCTTCGTTCAGGGTGCTAAGTCCGGCGCGTTCGACCGCCGAGATGTGTACGAACACATCCTTCCCGCCTTCTTGGGGCTGGATGAAGCCGTAGCCCTTCGTCGGATTGAACCACTTTACGGTGCCCTGAGGCATGCTAGATCTCCGAAGTATTACCAACGTCACAGTTTGCCACAGTCCTCAAGCCGCGAACAAGGTCCTCGACCCCTCGAGAAGCCGAGAGTTTGGCGATATTTTTGTGACCGTTGGCGGCCTAAATTCCGGTGCTGGGTGAGGGATTTGAGCCCCGACCAGGTTTGCAAAACGACGCGCCTGCGTTGATAGCGCTTGGATATTGTTCCGCATGTCGCGTTCTTATCGATCGAGTGATTTTGCGGCGCCTGGCCGCCTCAATTGTCGCCGTGTCTGCGCGATCCTTTTCGGTGTCGTCAAAGCGATGTCCGTAAAGACCAAAGTCATTCGGATAGAAGAACGGCCGATTACGGTTTGAGTCGGTCCGGTGATCATTTGAGGTACTGAACAAGAAGGCTGTCGTCGGCGTGGCGAATCGCATGGAACCCCACAGTGCGCCCCAAATTTGCTCCCTTAGATGAGGCCTTGCTGAATTTTTCTCGCGCAATGCGTTGTGATGGCTCCATCGACATCCGTCGCTGCAAAAGCGACCGCCTGCCAATTTTCACCTTCCCGGTGGCAACAGCGGGAGCAGCAGATCTCATTACACTGCCAACGCCGCGTTTGCGCCGGAGGCGTTCAGATGTTTTTTTCCGCAGCCAACTTGCCAAGTCGCCAAGTCGCTAGAACCGATCAACGGCAGATGAAGAGGTAGCCTGGTAGCTTTTCGTTGTATTTTTCACACACGCTCAGTCAAAGTTTTGGTCTACCGCCCAAGTATAATAACCAGCGCTGCTTGGGCGCGTTAGAACACCATTACGCATCAACACCATCGCGCGCCAATGGCGTAAGCGCGAAAAGGAGAGAACCGTAATGCAAAAACACTCTTTGATGCTGCTTGCCGCCGCGATTGGTCTGGCTGCATCTCAAGCTTCGGCGGCTGATCTGCCGCGGAAGGCCCCCCCACCAGCGGCACCGCCGCCGCCGCCTCCACTTACTTGGACCGGATGCTACCTCGGCGCCAACATCGGCGGGGTATTTAGGCGCTACAAGGCGGACTTCGATTTTGGAGAAATCTCTCATAACAGTTCTGGCTTTACCGGTGGCGGTCAGATTGGCTGCGATTATCAATTCGC
>DAISKM010000249.1:0-5728 GCA_036820945.1 Pseudolabrys sp. | reverse complement strand
CGCGACATAGAAGTCGGGAATGAGGTAAGGCAGCGTATGGCCTAGTCCGCCGATGGTCGTCATCAAGCCGCATACTGTGCCGCGCAGCCAGGGTGTGCCACGGCCGGTGAGGGAGCCGTCATCGGACAGCGCCTCGGCGAAGCCCATGGATATGCCGGCGCCAACGGAGGCCGCCATCCCGACCAGGAAAGTCTCCCAGGTATTGTGCGTGGCGAATGCCGCGGCAAAGAGCGGTGCGAGTGTCGAAACCGATCCGTCCATGAGCCCGGCGAGGCCAGGCTGGACATATTGCAGGAGGAACATGCGTCGCGCGGTTTCGTCCTCCTTGGCACGCGCGCCCTTGGTGAGGATTTCCTGGCTCAGTTTATGCGCGAGACTCTCGTGCCCCGCTTCGGCCTCAGCCAGTTCCACCAGCAACTGGCGCACCGAGGCATCGCGCGCGTTCGCCGCTGCCTTGCGGTAATACCGCTCGGCTTCATATTCCATGTTTTCGGCGAACTTGCGCACCTCTTCGAGTCCGAGGGGCCTCGTCAGCCAAAGAGGCTGCTTGGGATGCAGAAAGCCTTTGACGTCCTGGCGGCGGATGAGCGGCAGATAATCGCCGAACTTCTTGCGATAGAGGTCGAACAGCATTGTGCGGTGGTGCACTTCCTCTTCCGCCATCTCATCGAACACTTTCGCCGAGGTGGGAAATTGCTCGCGCAGGCCTTCGGCAAAGCCGCGGTAAATGCGGCTGTCCTCCTCCTCGTTTGTTATGGCAAGGGCCAGGACTTCCTGTTCGCTGAGGTCGGAAAAACGTTTCACTGAAGATCCTTTCGCCTTGGGCTCTGAGGATTTTCTTATATTAGAAGTATTCTAAAGTGGAAACAGGCGTTTGCACTTGTCCGCAGGGCTGTCGATAAATCGCCGACGCCGGAACATGAGAAGCTTGTCTGAATGGCACTGCAGCGCCTTCGCCGCCGATTGGAGCCCGTAATCAGCCGCGGGCTGCATCTCTATTGGCGGTTCTCGCGCCCCGCGACACTGGGCACACGCGCCGTGGTGGTCGACGGCACAGGCCGTATTTTTCTGGTCAAGCATTCGTATGTCGAGGGTTGGCATCTCCCCGGCGGCGGCGTCGAGGCGGGAGAAACTCTTCTCGAGGCACTCGCGCGTGAACTCGCCGAGGAAGGAAACATCCGGCTTGGCGCTGCGCCTCAGCTCTTCGGGATCTACTTCAACAAACGGATATCGCGGCGCGATCACGTGGCGCTTTTCATTGTTCGCGATTTCAGACAGGACGGAAGCCCGCGCCCCAATCACGAAATTATCGAACACGGATTCTTCCCGGTCGATGCATTGCCGGAAGACACAAGCCGCGCCACGCGCGCCCGCGTGGCGGAAGTATTCGGCGGCGCGGCAGTCAGCGAATTGTGGTGAGGATCTCGTCAGCGCGTACCAATATCACTGTAAGTGTAACATTTGGCACAGCGCGACATGCGGGATCATGCTTGCTGTGGTGCGATCAAGCGATGGAATTCGGCATGACCGCGCCAGTATCAGGAAGTAGGGTGGGCCAGCCAGGTATCCCACTGGACGAGGCGGCAGCAACGCGCCAGGGCGGCGTCCAGAGAGTTGGGCCTGAAGAAGCGCCTTCTCCTGCTTCGCCGATAAAGGCAGGAAGCGGCTCTGGGCCAAATACAGCGCCCTTGCCCTCGGCTCCTCCGACGGCCAAGCGGACGCAACCTGTTCCGATCCAGATTGATGCATTAGAGGCTGCTTACGGTGAACTAGTAACTGCCTTGAACGAAAAAATACTGCACGGCGGCTCGATGGCTAAAATACAACTGGCGAAGAATAAGTTCGCGCAGGCTATTGACGCGGAAATCATCAAGGGGGTCCGCAAAAGTTATACCGGCATATATGACCCCGGCGAGATGAACCAAAGGGCTCAGCTCATCGCCACAAAGGTCGCAGAAAGCATCGCTACAAGCGGCCCCTTAAAGGCATTTATTTTCGCTGAAGCTATTCGTCACGTTCAAACTGTCCGAGCAATCAAAAACCTGATCGCGCTCGACACTGCCATAACTCTCGGCGATGTAAAGTTGGACAAAGCGACAGCAATTGTCGCTGACGCGGCGCATTGGATAACCGAACCCGATCCCTCTGAAATTAAACAAAATGCCACCGAACAAGAGATGGCAGAAAACCAATTTTCGCGACTGCTTTCAATGATGGAGGCTGCGAGGGAAAATGTCGAGCCAGATATACTGGCCGCCGTCGTTGCTGCGTGCCGAAAGGACTTGCTGTTCTTCAAAGCAGATCAAAGTCAGCTTGACCACTTGCAAAAGCTTATAGGGCCCGGAAACCACAAAGCCAACAAGGTCATCATCCTGTACAGATCTGTCCGGGCATAGCCAACTCAATTCAGCTGAACCGCGCGCGATCGTGAGGCGCGGCGAAGTCGAGCTGCGGGCCGACCGGGACAATGCCGGTCGGGTTCACCTGTCGTTGGCTTGCATAATAGTGCCGCTTGATCTGCTCGATGCTCACCGTCTCGGCAACGCCCGGCACCTGATAGAGGTCGCGCACATAGTTCGACAGGTTCGGATATTCCGAGATGCGTCGCCAGTTGCATTTGAAATGCGAATAGTAAACGGCGTCGAAGCGGATCAAAGTAGTGAACAGCCGCCAGTCGGCCTCCGTGATCGTGTTTGCGACCAAGTAGCGGTGCTGCGAGAGAATTTGCTCAATCTCCTCCAGCGTATCGAAAACGTTGCGAAAGGCCTGCTCGTAGGCGGCCTGCGTCGTGGCAAATCCCGCGCGATAAACGCCATTATTGATGTTCGGGTAGATGAGATCGTTGAAGCGGTCGATCTCCTCGCGCAGGTTTTTCGGATAATAATCGGTGTGCACGTTGGTAAACGCATCGAACGCCGAGTTGAGCATGCGGATGATTTCCGGCGATTCGTTATTGACGATCGTCTTGCCCTTCTTGTCCCAGAGCACCGGCACGCTCACGCGGCCCGAGTACCGAGGATTCGCCAGCAGATAAATTTCCGACAGCTTGCTTTTCCCGTTCACCTCATCGCCGGTCGACCCCTCTGATTTGTTGAACGTCCAGCCCTCGCGACCCATGTCGGGCGAGACAATCGAAAGCGAGATCACGTTCTCCAGCGCCTTGAGTTTGCGGAAAATCACGGTCCGATGCGCCCACGGACAGGCTAGCGAGACATAAAGGTGATATCGGCCGGCTTCGGCAGGAAATCCGCCTTCGCCGGAAGGGCCGGCGTTTCCATCCGGCGTGACCCAGTTGCGGAATTGCGTGGTCGGCCGGATAAAATGGCCGTCTTTCGTGCGGGAAACATCATCCTGCCAGACGCCGTCAACCAGAAGTCCCATACCGTTGCTCCGTTTGCAGGCCCAGCACCCGAGTTGGGGGTCGAATTAAACAATATCAATCGCATTTTGCCACGATCGTCATGGCCGGGCTTGTCCCGGCCATCCACGTCTTTTATGCGTGGGCGCCAAAGTCGTGGATGCCGGCACAGGGCTTGTGCTCGGGCCGGCTGAAGGCCGGACCCGAGTGTCGGGCAAGACGGATTGGATACTTTGAACACAATGAGTGAATTGGCACTGACCATCATGCCGGAGACTGCGGTCGACGCGGTTGCGATCGAGCACCTGCATGAGCGCACTTTCGGACCCGGGCGTTTTGCGCGCACGGCATTCCGTATCCGCGAGGGCAGGGGTCATGTTCTGGAATTATCGTTTACCGCGCGCATTGGCACGCTGATGGTGGGATCCGTGCGGCTGACACCGATTTGCATCGGCGACACGCCCGCGCTTTTGCTGGGTCCGCTGACGGTCGAGCCGCCGTTCCGTTCGCACGGTGTCGGCACGGCGCTGGTGAAGCGCGCCCTTGCCGAAGCGAAGGCCAATGGTCACAAGCTCGTTGTCCTGGTCGGCGACGAGCCGGTTTACGCCAAATCTGGCTTCAGGCGCATTCCGAAGGGTCAGGTGAAGATGCCCGGTCCGGTAGATCCCGCCAGGCTGCTGATCGCCGAACTTGCGTCTGGCGCCTTCGATGGCGTGTCCGGCATGATCCGCCCGGATTGGGATATCAGCAAATGATTCACCGTTCGTTCCCGCGAAAGCGGGGACCCAGTTGCTGTTGACTTTTCTGTAGATATCGCTGGATTCCCGCTTACGCGGGAATGAACGGTGAAGGAACTACCGCCCCTCTCTCGCCCAGGTCGCGGCGAGAGACCCGATCAACAGCAAGAGTCCGATGAGACCCGCGAAGATCGGGAGGACTCCGATGCCGCGCACAACGCTGGCGTCGCGCATCTTCAGGCCGATCCAGTCGTCCCCCTTGAAGGTTGTACTGGTTCGCACGGGCACTATCCGCGGCACGTTGATGCGATCGCCATCCGCAACCCGCCGGGCGTCTCCACCCGTGGCACTGGTCAATGCATCCAGTACTTCCGTCGTCGAGGTCACCTCGGTGAACTCGCGCGGATTAGCCGGACCTACGTTTGTCAGGGCCGTAAGCTTGCCATCGGTCGCGCGCCAGAGGCCCAGCTCGTTGGCAGTCGTCGCCGCGCGCCATAGCCCCGGCTCGACCTGCTGCAGCTCAATCTGACGGGTTTCGCCGCTCGGCGAGGTGAGCGTTACCCGATTGACGCTGTCAGCCATTGTTTGACGCTGCACCGTCAGATCGCGGCCGTGGACGATCAGCCGCAATGCTTCTTCCTCCAGGTCCGGCTGCTTCATCAACCAGTGCGACAGCCGGCGCAGAAGATCGAGATGCGGCCCGCCGCCCTCATAGCCGCGCGCCCAAAGCCAAATGTGATCCGACAACAGCAGCGCCACGCGCCCTTCGCCCTCACGCGCCAGCACGAGGAGTGGCTTGCCGTCCGGGCCTTGCATGACGTTGGTGCCGGTGCTGCGTTTGATGTCCACCAGCCGGAACCACTGGCTCCAGTGCGGAGGATCGGTGTCGGAGCCTTCCAGCTTGCGCGTCACGGGATGCCGCTGGCCGGCTTCGGTAAGCCGCGCGTAGAAGCTGCGCTCGGTGATCTCTCCGGTTGGCTCGGCTGGCAGGATGCCGTCAAGCGGCGTTCGCCAGATGCTCGTCGGGCTCGCATAGTCGGGCCCCGCGGCAATCAACACCGCGCCGCCATCGCGGACATATTTTGCAATGTTGTCGAAATAGATGAGCGGCAACACACCCTGCCGCGCATAGCGATCGAATATGATCAGCTGGAATTCCGCGATCTTCTGCTGGAAAAGTTCGCGCGTGGGAAATGCAATCAACGACAGCTCGTTGATCGGCGTGCCGTCCTGCTTTTCCGGCGGCCGCAGGATCGTGAAATGCACCAGATCAACCGAGGCGTCCGACTTGAGCAGATTCCGCCAGGTGCGCTCGCCGGCATGGGGCTCGCCGGAGACAAGCAGCACACGCAGTTTGTCGCGCACGCCGTCGATCGAGATGACTGCGCGGTTGTTGACCTGCGTAAGTTCGCGTTCAAGAGGAGATGCCTCTATCTCAACGATGTTCGGTCCCGCGTGCGGGATCGGCACATTGAACTTGATGTCGGTGTGCACGGTGACGACACGCTTTTCCAGGACTTCCCCATCGCGTCGCACGGTGACTTCCGCGGCGCCGGTCTTTGCGCCCTGATCCTCGATGCGGAAGCCGATGGTTTGCGATTGCCCGACGATCCCGAAGCGGGGAGTGCGTGTA
>DAISKM010000248.1:0-5767 GCA_036820945.1 Pseudolabrys sp. | reverse complement strand
GCTGTGGCAAGAGCGTTACCGCTCTCGCAATCATGGGCCTGCTGCCGAAGGGATCCGCCGAGGTTTCGGGCCGCGTGGACTTTGACGGCAACAATCTTCTTGATCTCACCGACGCGGCGATGCGCGACCTTCGCGGCGACCGACTCGCCATGATTTTTCAGGAGCCGATGACCTCGCTCAATCCGGCCTACACGATCGGCGAGCAGATCGGCGAAACGCTGGTTCGCCACCGCGGGCTCACCCGCACGCAGGCACGCACCCGCGCCATCGAGCTGTTGCGTGACGTACGAATTCCCTCGCCTGAGCAGCGGGTGGACGAGTACCCGCACAAGCTTTCGGGCGGCATGCGTCAACGCGCGATGGTCGCAATGGCGCTTGCTTGCGACCCACAGCTTTTGATCGCCGACGAGCCGACCACGGCGCTTGACGTCACCATCCAAGCGCAGGTGCTCGACCTCCTGCGCAGCCTCAAGGCCAAAACCAACGCCGCAATTGTCCTGATTTCGCACGACATGGGAGTGATTGCGGAGATTTGCGATGAAGTTGCCGTCATGTACGCCGGCGAAATTGTCGAACATGCGCCCGTCGATGTGTTATTCGAATCTCCGCAGCATCCCTATACGATCGGCCTCCTGGCCTCCATTCCTCGCCTTGATCGCCGCGTGGAGACCCTCGCCGCCATCGAAGGCTCGCTTCCGGACATGAGCGCCGTTCCGCAAGCCTGTCGCTTTGCGCCGCGCTGTCCGTTCAGAAGCGAGATTTGCGTGAGCCGTTCTCCACCCATCGTCGACATCGGGACGAGACATTGGTCACGATGCGTCAAGGCACCGCTGGAAAGGATAGTTGCGTGAGCGCCCTGCTCGAGGTCGAAGGCCTGACGCGGCATTTTGTGACCCGCCGCTCGCCGTTCGGACGACCGCTCGCGACGGTCAAGGCGGTGGACGGCGTAGACCTGACTGTGCAGGCCGGCAGCACGCTCGCCCTCGTCGGCGAGACCGGCTGTGGCAAGTCAACGGTCGGCCGGCTGATCCTGCGGTTGATCGAGCCCATGGCTGGCGACATCCGCTTCGAAGGCCGACGCATCCTCACGTTCGGCGAAAAGCAACTGCGAGCCTTTCGGCGCGAGGCGCAGATTGTTTTTCAGGATCCCTATTCATCGCTCAATCCGCGAATGAGGGTAGAAGAGCTGATCGCCGAGCCGCTCGCGCTGCATAATATCGTTCCCGCTTCCCGCCGCCGCGATCGCGTGGCCGAGCTTCTGAGCCTCGTTGGCCTTGACCCAAGGTATGGTCAAAGATACCCGCACGAATTCTCCGGCGGCCAGCGGCAGCGAATTGCCATCGCGCGTGCGCTCGCAGTTGAACCGAAGCTTATTGTCTGTGACGAGCCGGTTTCGGCACTCGATGTTTCGATTCGCTCGCAGGTGCTTAATCTGCTCGCCGGCCTCCGCAAGCGCCTTGCTCTAACCTACGTATTCATTTCGCACGACCTCTCCGTGATCAAGCACATCGCCGACCGCGTCGCGGTCATGTACCTCGGCCGCATAGTCGAGACCGCACCCGCGGACGAACTGTTCGCCAATCCACGGCACCCCTATACCCGCGCCCTGTTTTCCGCGATCCCCATCCCGCAGCCGCACTCGAGACGGCAACGGCAGCTGCTGGAGGGTGATGTTCCAAGTCCTCTTTCGCCGCCAACGGGGTGCCACCTTCACCCGCGTTGCGCCTATGCGATCGAACGCTGCCGGCTCGAGCGGCCTGCGCTTGTTGCTGACCAAAACGGACACGCCACCGCGTGCCACCGTTGGCGCGAACTGCCCGCCCTGTCCGGCCTGAACGAGCAGGAGGCTCCTGGCTCCCGGCTCGAAAGGCTGATGTCGGAATTCACTCGGAAACCGGGTGTCGGGGCCACCGCGGTTGCTGCTACACTTAATTCGAGAGGTTCAAACGGCGTGCCTGAACGCCGGTGATCACTGCGAGGGGAACCATGAACATTCTGCGCTGGGCCGCAATCGCGGCCGCATACGTCGCATTGACCTGCGGGCCGGCGACGGCTCAGGCAACGCTGCGGATCGGGTTGGCCGAGGACCCGGACGTGCTCGATCCCACGCTCGCCAGGACATATGTCGGGCGCATCGTCTTTGCGTCCTTTTGCGACAAGCTGTTCGACATCGACCAGAATCTCAATGTTGTGCCACAGCTCGCGCTGTCCCATTCCACCTCGCCCGATGGCAAGACCGTCACGATCAAGCTGAGGCCCGGCGTCAAATTTCATGACGGCGAGCCCTTCAACGCCGAAGCAGCCAAGTTCTCGCTCGAACGCCATGTCACCATGACCGGCTCATTCCGCAAGCCGGAGTTGGCGGCTGTTGATCACGTTGATGTGGTTGATCCGCTCACGATCAACGTCGTACTCAAAAACCCCTACTCGCCATTGATCGCGCAATTCACCGACCGCGCCGGGATGATGGTATCGCCGAAAGCCGCCAAGGATCAGGGCGACAAGTTTGGCCTGCACCCGGTCTGCGCCGGGCCCTACAAGTTCGTGGAGCGCGTGCAGCAGGATCGCATCGTGTTTGAAAAATTCCAGGACTACTGGAACAAGGACAAGATCCATATCGATCGCGTCGTCTACCTGCCGATCGTCGATTCAACGGTGCGCCTTGCGAACTTAAAGTCCGGCGCGCTTGACCTTATCGAGCGTGTGCTGGCGACCGACATCAAGAACGTGCGCGCCGACAAGACGCTGCAGCTCGCGACCGCGCTCGAGCTTGGCTACCAGGGGCTCGACATCAATGTCGCAAATGGCGATCAATCGAAGAACCCGCTCGGCCAATCGGCAAAAGTGCGTCAGGCGCTCGAATTGGCAATCGATCGTGAAGCTTTGAACCAGGTCGTATTCAACGGCGAGTTCAGGCCAGGCAATCAGTGGGTTAACCCGGAAAACCCCTATTACCAGCAGGCCTATCCGGTTGCGAAACGCGACGTCGCGAAAGCCAAAGCCCTCCTGAAGGAGGCCGGCGTCACCGCGCCTTTCGATGTCGATTTCATGGTGCCCAAGGGGGCGGAAACCCAGGCAGTCGCCGAGGTGATCCAGGCGATGGCCGGCGAGATCGGAATTAATATGAAGATCCGTGTCACCGAATTTGCGACCTCGCTCAAGCAGGCCGAGCAAGGCAACTACCAGGCCTATCTCCTGGCCTGGAGCGGACGAACGGACCCGGACGGCAACACCTACATCTTTTTCAAATGCAATGCCCCGCAGGATTCAATGGGCTATTGCAAGCCCGAGGTTGACAAGCTGCTCGATGAAGCGCGCGTTCCCTCCGAAACGGCCGCGCGCAAGGTCATCTACGAAAAGCTGACAAAGACTATCCTGGAGGACCTTCCCAAGATCTATCTCTATCACCGTCGCATTCTGATCGCGCACTCGACCAAACTGAACGGCTACAAGCAGATGCCGGATGGACTGGTGCGCGTTGTGGGACTGTCGCTGAAGTGAGCGCTGCCGTCCTCGCGCAGGCTTGCCAATGTTGAACCTCCTCGGCAAACGGCTGTTGCAGCTGATCCCGACCTTGTTCTTTGTGTCGGTTATCATCTTCTCGTTGCAACAACTGCTGCCCGGCGACCCCGCCTTGATCATGGCGGGGGAAGAGCGCGATCCGGCAGTGATCGAGCAGATCCGCCGGCAATATCACCTCGACCAGCCGATTCCCGTTCAATACTTCTACTGGGTGAAGGGCGTGCTGTCCGGTAATCTCGGCGAGTCGATGCGCATTCACGTGCCTGTGCTTGATCTCATTCTGCAAAAATTGCCGGTGACCATCCAACTCGCCTCGATGGCCATCGTGATCGCACTTGCGATTGGCATCACCGCCGGAATTATATCGGCGGTGAAGAAAAACACCGTCTGGGACTACGTCGCCAACGCATTCGCGCTGTGGGGCATTTCTACGCCGAATTTCTGGCTCGGCATCATGTTGATCTTTCTGTTTTCGGTAAAACTGGGCTGGCTGCCCGCGTCGGGTTACGTTCCACTGACCGAAGATTGGCGTGCCAGTCTCGCGTCCACGATCATGCCGGCTTTTGTCCTCGGCAATGCGATCGCAGCCATCCTGATGCGCCATACCCGTAGCGCCATGCTTCAGGTGCTCGAGAGCGACTACGTGCGTACGGCCCGGGCCAAGGGCCTTTTGGAGCGCACGGTCATCCTCAAGCATGCGATGCGGAACGCCCTCACCCCCGTCATCACCCTTGGCGCACTCGAATTCGGGACCTTGTTGTCCGGCGCTGTACTAACCGAGCAGATCTTCACGATCCCCGGGTTCGGCAAGCTGATCATCGATGCGGTCTTCAACCGCGACTACGCCGTGGTGCAGGGCGTCGTGCTGGTAACGGCAACGGTCTATATCGCGCTTAATCTGCTGGCCGACATCGCCTACGTCCTTGTCAATCCGCGGCTGCGCAGCTGATGAACATGGTCGACGTTGCCGTCAACGCAAAGCTGCCCTCGGCGAGCGAGAGTTTCGAAACACCCTTGCGGCGCGCGTTACGCCGGCTTTTCCGCCGCAAAAGCGCGGTCTTTGGCCTGGCCATTGTCGTGTTTTTTGTTGCGCTCGCGGTCTTCGCGCCCCTGCTTTCGCCATACGATCCTACGGCGCAAAGCTGGACTCTGGTGCGCAACGAGCCGTCCGTCGCGCATTGGTTCGGCACCGACGACCTTGGTCGCGATATCCTGGCGCGCATCATTTTCGGGACGCGCGCGTCGCTGATGGCGGGCGTCATTTCCGTTGGCATCGCGCTTTCGATCGGTGTGCCGCTCGGCCTGGCGGCCGGCTTTCTGGGCGGCCTGCTCGATGCGCTGATCAGCCGCATGACAGATGCGATGCTCGCCTGTCCGTTTCTTATCCTGGCCATCGCATTGGCCGCTTTCCTCGGTCCAAGCCTCGGCAACGCCATGATCGCCATCGGGGTGACGGCAACACCGATCTTCGTGCGGCTGACGCGCGGACAAGTCCTCGCCGTCAAAATGGAGGATTACGTCGAGGCCGCGCGCGCAGTAGGAAATCCGCGCTGGCGAATCGTATTCGTACATATCCTGCCGAACATCATGCCGGCACTGTTGGTTCAGGCGACTTTGTCCATCGCCGCAGCCATCATTGCCGAAGCCGCACTCTCTTTCCTTGGCCTGGGGCAGCAACCGCCGGCGCCTTCGTGGGGCAGCATGCTGAATTCGGCGCAACGTTTCCTGGTCAATGCACCGTGGATGGCGGTGTGGCCGGGACTTGCGATCTTCCTGACGGTGCTCTCATTCAATTTGGTCGGTGACGGCCTGCGCGATGCACTCGACCCACGCGAGAGCGGGCGAGGCTAGCCCGTCGGGGCAGTTCATCGGGCACACGACCCTTAGAGCACTTCTTCGATCCTGACGCCCCGGCAATCCATCTCGAATTCGAGACCCCTCACCGGCGGCCGGCAGAAATGCCATGTCAGCCCGGAGCGCGCCGCACCCCAGCGCACGATTTCCTCGGCGAGGAAAGGATAGAGATCGTAAACCGTGTAGGCCTGCGTCGCGGTGGTTGCGGCCCAGTTCATCCCGAGGAACGCAAGGCGACGTTCCATCTCCCCCATCACAAAACGCGCCTTTTCATGCATGGCCTCGGCACTTGTCTCGCCGTATCGCACTGTCCGCTCGGCGTAGCTTGCGCCCCCCTCGCGCGCCTCGCCGCTGCGGCACCAGAGGTCGATGATCGCGCGACCGTCGCGCG
>DAISKM010000247.1:0-5779 GCA_036820945.1 Pseudolabrys sp. | reverse complement strand
CCGCAGCCCGTTCCCCCGATATAGTGCGCGCGCGCTTCACGAGGACACACATGGCAAACCTTCGTTACGACGTGCTCGGCATCGGCAATGCCATCGTCGACGTGATCGCCCGCGCCGAGGACGATTTTCTCGTCGAACATGGCATGCACAAGGGCAGCATGGCATTGATCGACGAAGCGCGGGCCCAGGCTATTTACGCAGCCATGGGTCCGGCCGTCGAAAGCTCGGGCGGGTCGGCTGCGAATACAATCGTCGGCGTGGCCAGTTTTGGCGCGCGCGCAAGCTTCATCGGCAAGGTCAGGGATGATGACCTGGGCCGTACCTTCGCCCACGATATTCGCGCAGCCAGTGTTGCCTTCGACACGAAGGCGGCCATCAGCGGCCCTTCGACGGCGCGCAGCTACATCATGGTCACGCCCGACGGCGAGCGCACGATGAACACGTTCTTGGGCGCCGCCCAGGACCTGACCCCAGCCGATATAGACGAGGCACGGGTGGCAAGCGCTGCAATCACCTATCTCGAAGGCTATTTATGGGATCCGCCGCATGCCAAGGACGCTTTCGTCAAGGCGGCGGAAATCGCTCACAAGAATAAACGTCGCGTGGCGCTTACATTGTCCGATGCCTTTTGCGTTGATCGATACCGGACGGAATTTCTCGATCTGATACGCAAAGGTACTGTCGATATTATTTTCGCCAACGAACGCGAGCTGCACAGCCTTTACGAGACCGCTGACTTTGCCAGCGCGACGAAGGCATTGCGCGACGATGCGAAGCTTGCCGTGGTGACGCGCAGCGAAAAAGGTTGCGTGGTGGTGACCGGTGACTTTGTCGAGCCAGTGGCTGCAGAACCGGTCGACAAGGTCGTGGATGTAACCGGCGCTGGCGATCTCTTCGCCGCAGGTTTTCTGGTTGGCCTGTCACGCGGCAAGGAGCACCGCACCTCCGCGCGTCTCGGGGCACTTGCTGCGGCGGAAGTCATTCAGCACCTCGGAGCACGTCCGGCCGTATCTTTGAAAGCCCTCGCAGCCGAAAACGGCGTGGCGCTATAGCTACAGCATTCACTCTATTCGATGATGGACTTGCGCCGGCGAGCAGGCACTGCATGCGCTAAGAATGCTGCGACGAGTATTCAGGTACGCTTTGGAGGTCGTTGCGATCGACGCGCACTGCATCTCTCAGGATTGGTAACCAATTGGTAACCCATCGTGGTTACCGATTGGTGAACGACCAATCCAGGGAAGTAGAACCATGGACAAGCGTAAGGCTGCAACCGATGGTGAAGGGGTCGCGCAACCGGACAATGCATCCGGGCAGCCGCAGCCCAAGATTGAATTGCCTGCCGTCGAATCGCCGTCGATCTCGCCTGCAGACATGATCGGCACGACGAATTCCGCAGGGGAGGCGACGCCGATCGAGTCGACCAACGCGCTCAATGTCTCGAATGAAGCCACGACAATAGGAGCGCAAGGATCTGCAAGCATCGCGTACATCGCTGCACCGAAGCGTCGCCGTTTCATTCTGCGCCCACAACACAAGCGATACGCGGTGCTCGCCGCGTCGGTGGCAATCGCGGCGGCATTGGGTGCAATTGTCGGGGCGGCTGCGAGTGGTGGCTTTTCGAAGCCGCCGGCCATCGATGTCGCTGCCGTCGAGGAGAACAAGGCGATGCAGCAGTCTGTGGCACGCCTCACCAAGGAAATCACCAGCCTCAAGGCGAGCCTCGAAGTTGCGAATAAATCAGCGTCCAGCCAGATCGCAAAGATCAGCGAACGTCTCAACCGCGAAAGCGCCAACATCACTGCTTCAATTCCCACTCAACAGCAAACGACTCCCGCCTCTGCGCCACTGCCTCCACCGCGGCCGGAAGCCGCCTCAGTCGATTCGGCGGCGCGCATGGCGATCCTGACGGATTGGTCGATTCGCGAGATGCGCGACGGCTACGTTTATGTCCAGGGCCATGGCGATATCTATCAGGTCGTGCCAGGCGCGCCGTTGCCCGGTCTTGGCCCGGTCGAGCGGATCAAGCGGCAGGATGGACGCTGGCTCGTCGTGACGCCGAAGGGGATTATCGTCTCGATGCGTGACCGGCGCTATTTCGAGCAATTCTGAATAGCCGCACAACGAACAAAGGCGGTGCCTCGTTGGCACCGCTTTTTTGTTCGCGCGTGAGGTGCTGGCGAGGCCTGCAAAACCGTGTCAGATTTCCGCTGGCGCTCAATCGATGCGGATGAATTCATGTCCGACGGTGCAATGAAAATTCTTGCTGTGCTGGCGTGGGCCTTTGCAACGGTTATGCAGGCTGCCGCGCAAGGCGCGGCACCCCCGGCGAAGCCCGAAATGACGCGAGCCTGTCCAGGCCTGGTTGCCTCGCGGTCCCCTTTCATTGAACCCGCCGCGCTGCGGCTTGCGGCGCTCGAGCGCGACCAGGTGCGCATCAGTTATGTCGGGCACGCGACGTTCCTAATTGAAAGCCCTCAACTCGTGCGCATCGCGACCGATTACAGCGATTGGGTCAGGCCGCCTGTGCTTCCCGACATTGCGACGATGAATCACGCGCATTCATCGCACTACACTTTGTCGCCGGATCCGGGCATCAAATATGTGCTGCATGGATGGGGCGAGGACCAGAAGCCTGCGCGCATCGATTTGCAACACAAGGACGTTCGCGTGCGGAATGTCCCGACCAATATCCGTACCTTCGACGGCGGCACCGAGCGGCACGGCAATTCGATCTTCATCTTCGAAGTGGCCAATCTGTGCGTCGCGCACCTTGGTCATCTGCATCACACGCTGACGCAGCAGCAGCTCAACGAAATCGGCCGCGTGGATATTGTGATGGTGCCGGTGGACGGTTCGTACACGCTCGATCTCGACGGGATGGTCGAAGTGCTGCACGCGCTCAAGGCGCCGCTGATGATTCCAATGCATTTTTTCAGTGCTTATACGCTTGATCGCTTCCTTCAGCGCGTGCGGCAGGATTGGGATGTGGAGCTCGCGCAAATTCCATCTGTGGTGGTGTCGAAGACGGACCTCCCGTCGAAGCCGAAGGTGCTTGTGCTGCCCGGCCATTAACCGCCGCGTTAACCCGTGAAGATTAAGTGCAGCTAAATTCCCACGTTAACCGCCAGAATTAAGCGCGGCGGCAAATTATCAACACCCCGCTATTGACGTAGCGGAACCAATGACTAGTTCTCGACGTTCTTGGACCGCTCTTTATTTAAGATATTGGGGGCTTTTAATGGTGCAGACTTGGAGTAACTGGAAACGTTTTCCCGATGCGCAAAGCGGCGAACATGTCGAAGCGCCGATCGGTCCCGGAGTCTACGAAGTCCGACACACCATGACGGGTCGGGTCGTTGCGTTTGGCCATTCTGCCAACGTGGCGAATGCGCTCGCCGATCTGAAACTCAACGATGGCAACGCGTTCACCCGGCTCTTCCGCAAGCAGCCATTGGTGCCGCGTGTGGCTGATCTCGAATATCGCACATGCGCGGCGGCGACGCATGCGGAAGCAAAGACGGCGGCGCAGCGGCTGATAGGCCTGCGTCAGACCGCCTGGCGCCGTCGTATGGACACAGGCTGGGCCACGCGGCAGGCCAATTAAGTCAAGAATCGAGGCGAGGCCGGCTGCTTTGCCGGCCGCTTCGTTTTTTGCGACCCTTTGCCTGCGACTTTCAGTCGCTCATCGACTTCGTATAAAGTCGTCTTGCGAAGGGACATGGCGATGTTGAGCGCGGAACAGAACGATCTCATGACGCGGACGGGACCGGGCACGCCGGCGGGCGGCCTGATGCGGCGCTATTGGCAACCAGCGGCGTTGGTTGATGAGCTTTCCGGCAATCGCCCGGTCAAGACCGTACGCTTGTTTGGCGAAGACCTGGTGATTTTTCGGGACGAGCAAGGACGGTATGGGCTGATCGGTCGCCGCTGTCCTCATCGCGGCACCGATCTCGCCTACGGACGATTGGAAGACGGCGGCTTGCGTTGCGCGTTTCACGGGTGGTTGTTCGACGTCCACGGCAAATGCTTGGAGACGCCGGCTGAGCCCGATGACAGTAACCTGTGCGCCAACATACGGCAGAAAGCGTATCCGGTCGTTGAAAAGAGCGGGATCCTTTTCGCCTATCTCGGTCAGGGCGAGCCGCCCGCGTTCCCGCATTTCGACTGTTTTATCGCGCCCGACAGCCACACTTTCGCGTTCAAGGGAATGATCGATTGCAACTGGCTGCAGTCGCTCGAGGTGGGCATCGATCCGGTGCACACGTCGTTCCTGCATCGCTTTTTCCACGACGAGGATCCAAGCCAGGGTTACGGAAAATTGTTTCGTGACACCTCGCGCGATTCCGACATGCCGATGTCACGCATCATGCGCGAAGTTACGCGCCCGCGCATCGAGGTCGAGCCGACGGACTTCGGCTTCAGGCTGGTGACGCTGCGGCAGATCAGCGAACGCAGCACGCATGTACGCGTGACCAACCTGATGTTTCCCAATGCGTTTGTCATCCCGATGAGCCGCGAGATGACGATTACGCAATGGCACGTACCGATCGATGACGAGAAGCATTACTGGTATGCGATCTTCACCAGCTTCGGCACCCCTGTCGACAAGGCCGAGATGCGCCGACAGCGCCTCGCGCTCTATCAGCTGCCCGACTACATACCCAACAAGAACAAGAGCAACGACTACGGGTTCGATCCGCACGAGCAGGAGCACGAGACGTACACAGGGATGGGTGCCGACATAAACGTGCACGATCAATGGGCATGCGAGTCGATGGGTGCGATTCAGGATCGCACCAGCGAACATCTCGGCACCTCCGACAAAGCGATCGGCGCTTATCGAAAGCTGCTGCGGCAAGCAATTGAGCAATCCACGAAAGGCGAGAAGCCGATCATGGTGCTCGATCCCGCGCGGGCAGCGAGCATCACCGGTCCGGCCGCGATCGATGGTATCGGCCCGGCCGATGAGTGGCAGGACTATTGGCAAAAAAGCGAAGCCAGCAAGCGTCAAGGCGCGAGCTGGGTCACGTGAGCGAGTAGCGTCGCGAGTAGCGAGCAGGGAATAGGAAAGCGAAATCGTTACTATGCTTCTTTCCATTCGCTCCTCGCTCATCACTATTTGCCAATGACGATGTCCCCGCGGGCGCGCAAATCTGGCTCGTTTGTCGAGCAGCACCGACTGCGGGACAACGCGCAGGCCAAAGTCGTCGAGCAAGTCGAGCGCGTCATCGAAAAAGAAAAGCTGGAGGTCGTGCGCTTTTCATTCGCCGATCAGCACGGTGTATTGCGTGGAAAGACGTTACTTGCCGCCGAAGCGGTCAAGGCGATGAGCGCAGGCGTCACCATGACGACAACGCTGCTCGCCAAGGATACGGCGCATCGCACGGTCTATCCGGTGTTCACGCCAGGGGGCGGCTTCGCCAGCTCCGAGATGGAAGGCGGCGGCGATTTCGTCATGGTCGCCGACCCCTCAACATTCAGGATCCTCCCTTGGGCCAACAAGACCGGTTGGCTGTTGTGCGATATCTATTTCACCAACGGCAAGCCGGTGCCGTATTGCACCCGGGCACGCTGTCGCGACGCTCTCGCAACGCTTGCCAAGGCTGGCTTCGATTTCATGGCCGGGCTGGAAGTCGAATTCCATCTTTTCAAGATTGAGGATCCGCGTCTGAGGCCCTCCGACGCCACCTGGCCGCCGGAGGCCCCCGAGGTCAGCTTGCTGACGCAAGGCTACCAGTATCTCACCGAATCACGCTTCGACATGCTGGATCCGGCA
>DAISKM010000246.1:0-5802 GCA_036820945.1 Pseudolabrys sp. | reverse complement strand
GAGTCGGCACTGACTGTGGACGCCGTCGGCGCGAGCCGGCTTGACGCATTTTCCTGCATTGCGAACATCGGGCGTTAGCATTTCGAAAAGGAGCGTCTGATGAAGAATGTCGCCGCGCTTTTGCTCGCCATGTTGCTTTCAACCGCTGCACAGGCCGCGGAATACATGGAAAAGACACCGTTCCAGTTGTCGCGGGCATTTTCTCCCGGCGTGATCACCTCGGGTGGGGCCATTGTCTGGGTCGCCGGTCAGACCGCAACGCAGGACAGCCAGGGCAACAATATTGCGAACAACTTCGAAGCCCAGGTCAAACAGGTATTCGCTCAGGTCGATGGCGTTCTCAAGCGCGCGGGCGGCAGCCTGGACAACGTCGTAACAATGACCGTTTTCATCAAAGAGTCCCGTTACGGAGACAGATTTGTCGACATGCGCAAGGAATACTTCAAGGACGGAAATTATCCGGGAAGCGCGTTGATTACCGTCACCAACTTTGCCAGGCCCGGGATAGAGATTGAAATCCAGGCTGTTGGAGTTATCGGCGACAGCTGTTCAAACGACAGTCCATGCTCTGCCGAAGCCAAGGCCAAAAAAGCTCAAAATCGATAACCCTGGAGCAGGGCTGCACGCCCCCGAGGCACGCCTGTTGCTTGCCCCGCCGCGAGAGGAGACCGGCAAAGTTCCAAATTTAGAAAGCGTATACCCGCCTAACCCGTATTTTGACGCCAGATAGACAAGAAAGGTGTCATTCGACATCGCTGCCCCTAACAACTGCTTACCGCGCGGTCGTTCGTACAACGATTTGGTTTAGCAGTTGGCAAAGATTTTAGGGATGTAATGGTGTTCTCTTAACATTGGCGCGAAGCAAGGGAGCTGAGCGACCAATCAGCGTGAAAGGCCGACGTTAAAGCCGGAAGGCTGCCATGAAAGACAGGCGCACCGCACCACGCAAGCGCGTATTGAAAAGTGCCTCTATCGTCTTGAGCGATAAGGCGCCCAAGCTCGATTGCACTGTCAAAAATATTTCGGAGACCGGCGCCATGCTGCAGGTCTCCACAACGCTCGGCATTCCGGCAAGTTTCGATATCGTGTTGGAAGGCGCTCGTCGTCACTGCCACTCGGTATGGCGGACCGATACCAGGATAGGCGTAACATTCGAGCCGGTGATTTCGGATGGAAGCGGCCACGGGTCTTCCTGAGAAAGACCTACTCAAACGATCCATCGCGCCATAATCGTGACACGCTGCGTTTGCGCGCGTATTTCGCTCTGCTAAGCTGATCGCTGGCTATAATTCGCGCTGACCAGATCGGGGGGCATGAGCATGAATAATGACAGCGAATCTTTCGACCGCGGTGATGGTGCTCTTCAGTACGACATTTCTGACGAAGCGTTGGAGGCTGCGGCGAGCGGCAGAGGTGCAGCGGCGGCGATGTCGTTTCCCAATGCTCCCACCGTCAGCATTTTGATTATGTGCTGCGGCAATGGCTAAGAAGCTTCGGGGGGCGAACGCATGGATAGAATAAAGCTGGTAATCTTATCGGGCTTCTTGCGACTCCATGCGCCCATGCGCAGGTCACGGTCGAGATCGCGAAGATAACCTGCCAGCAGTATCTGGCGTTCAGCATCGCGGATCCCAGAGACATCAACATCTGGCTGAGTGGCTACTACCATGGGAAACGGGGCGGCACCGCGCTTGAGCCGCAACTGATCAAGCAAAATGCGGAGAAGCTGAAAGCAGAATGCCTCCGTCAGGACAATTCCAATTTGACTGTCCTTCAGGTGATTGAAAAGGCCATGGCGCAAGGCAAATAGAAATACTTTGTCTGTCTTCTTGTGCGCCGCGGCGAATTTCCCAAACCTTAGCCCTCTCGGTTCATCGTTGTCTTGGATGGCGCCAGGATATTGAATCTCGCCTTCTGCTCATCGGTAAGAGTCGAATAGAAGCTGGCAAGCGCAGGCTGCACCAGCTTGATCGCGACCGACATCGCGTCGAGCCGCTGTCCGACCGCGTCAAATCGTTCCAGCGGAGTTTGCGGAAGCTCTTTCGGGCAGGATGATTGCAGCTGATTGGCAGCGACTACAGAGGCGGCCTTCAGCCTTTCAAATGCCTCTTGCTGTTGTTGTGTCGGCTTGATCGCCTGCTCGATGCGCTGCACGGGCAATTGGGTGAAATTTTCACTCTGACGGCTGCACAGCTGGGCGAGGTTGTCGGTTGGCCCCGATCCCTGGCGTCCCGCCTTCGCCGACGATGAGGAACCAAGCGCGGCGAAACGCTGCTTTTGCTCGTCGTTCAGCGAATTATAGAAGTTGTCTAGCGGCGCTCGGACCATTGCCAACGCTTGGATCATGCCGTCTATCCGCTTTTGCACCGTTTCAAGTCGTCCCAGAGGTGTCAAGGACACCTCGCTCGCACATGAGCTTTTGAGCAATTCGCTCGCTTTCGACGTGGCGGCTTTCAGCGCGTCAAGTGCTTTGAGTTGGTCGTCGTTCAGCTGGATCGTTTTTTCGATGCGGTCTATCGGAAGATCGCTTACGCCCGGAGCAAGGCCGCCGCATGTTTGCGCGAGATCCTTGTTGTCGGGGATCGAACCTGTGACGTCGCGGCCGGAATTGCGCGCAACCCTCGCCCGCGCAGAGCGACCGTATCTATAGTCGCCGTACACGTCGTAGTAGCCTGGAGCGGCGATGGTGTTTGGGCCAGGCCACAGGATGGCATCCCACACAAAGATATCTCCGTAGGCCCAGAAGGGATCGTAGAAGCCGTAAGGCCAGAACACGAAGGAGAGGAGGTCGCCGTAGAAAAAGGGCCAGAAGACCGGTCCATACCAGCCGCCCCATCGGCCATTCCAGCCACCGTGCCAATGATTGCCCCACTTATTCCAGGCACCCCCGTGAAGATTCTTTCCGTTGAGGCTCGCGAAACGATTATGGGCAGCCCACTTGCCGTTGAGGTTGGCGAAACGATTGTGCGACGTCCACTTGCCATTCACGTGGGCGAAACGGCTGTGCGGCAACCACTTGCCATTCAGATTTGCCGCGCGCAGACCGTTCATGCGGGCGCTGCGAAAGTTGCCGGCGCGGAGACCGTTCATATGCTTTCCGCTGAAGTGACCAGCACGAATGCCACCCATTCGCATGCCGCCAATGTGACCGCGGCTGAAGCGGGCACCGCCAATGCCTCCGGCGCGTCCTCCGCCATGCCAGCCGCCTCCGCCTCCGCCATGCCGCGCAGCGGCGATTTCAGTGCCGAGATAGATGAAGGCACCAAGCGCAACGGCCGCTGCGAGCAATTTGACAAATCTGCGCGTCATGACGCGTACTCCTACACTAACGCATCCTCGCCCGGAGGCGCGCGTCGCGCGCACCTTGATTGCGCGTTGAAACGTGCACGGCGACCTAGGGACGTGATTAAGAATTGTCTGCGTCGGTCAGCCGCCCAAGGCGGATACCAAGGTACCGTCAGCCTTGGATGACACGGCCTTACGCCGAACAAAGTTAGCATGAAAATTCGACGGCAGCGAGCGAAGGTGGAGTAGGTCTTGCTATTGT
This sequence comes from Pseudolabrys sp., assembly GCA_036820945.1. Taxonomy (GTDB): domain Bacteria; phylum Pseudomonadota; class Alphaproteobacteria; order Rhizobiales; family Xanthobacteraceae; genus Pseudolabrys. The sequence goes on along the minus strand of DAISKM010000246.1, from coordinate 2,255 downwards.
ACGACCATGCAGACGGAAACGACATGTCGCGCGCCACTACGCATGTAAGGCGTCAAATGACATGGTTGGGTAAGATCCTGCTGCTCCTTCTTCTTGCCGGGTGCTCATCATCCGGTGGCTTGTTTTCTCGGGAGGAACCCAAGCCCGAGCCTCTTGCAAACCAGGCCATTCCCCCAACCGGCCAGCAGCAGGCAACGCCTAACAGGGGCTCTCTCTCTCCGGCCGCCAGCGCCGCAGCGCCTCCAGGAGCAGACGAGAGCTCTGGCGAGCTCATGGATTGCGTCACTCAATCCTGCAAGATCAATTGCTCGCCAAAGCTAGCTGCACGATTCAAGCCGAAATGGTGCGACCGGTTCAAAGAGCCGGCTGACTGACATGCAGTCAGGGGCACGCAGGGCGCTCCAGCATTGAAGTCCATGCCGATGCGTCTGCGCACGATGCCTTCATGCGATGGGGGGGCAGAGTCTAGAACGGGTACAGGCGCCAGCCTCTGAAAGTCGCGTTGTACTCCCGCTCATGCAGGGTCGCGACCGCCGGCTTGCGGCGCTTGGTTATAGGTTTTTTGCTACGGTGAAGCACTGCAGTATCGGCGGAATCTTGACTTGTGCCTGCAACCTGTGGTGCCGGTCGTCTGCCGGCGTCGGCGGATGCGGGAAGGTCCGGGAGGGATTCGGGACGCTCGCTGTCCGCCACCACCTGCACGACATGATAACCGCGCTCCTTGAGCTCCTTGAGAATGATCGGCAGGGCCGCCGCCGTGGTCGCGTGAATATCGTGAAACAGCAGAATGCCTCGACCTTTTTCCTCCAGCCGGCGCATCGTGCGGCGCACGATCTCGCGCGCGCCGATGCGCTTCCAGTCGTCCCCGACGACATCGGCGCTCCAGGTCACCAGTGACTTAGAGGCGAGGTACGCCTCGATCGCATTGGTTCTGTTGAGTCCGGGAACCCGGAAAAACGGCGAAAGCGCCTTGGGGTCGCCAAGCGCCGCATCGACGGATGCAATGCCGCGATCGATCTGCCGCTCGAAGGCCGAAGTAGTCAGTCGCTGAAATCGCGAGGGGTGATTTTGACTGTGCGTGCCGATGGTATGACCGGCATTGTAGATACGCCGGACGATCGAGGGATAGGCCTGCGCCATCTCGCCGACCAGGAAATAGGTGGCTTTTACGCATTGGGAAGCCAGCGTGTCGAGAACGGCGTTGGAGTAGGGCGGTATCGGCCCGTCGTCGAAAGTAATCACCACCTCATGATCTTTCAGCGGCAGCGTTTGCGCATATTGCATGCTACCGATGCGGTGGAAATCGCCGGGGCTGATTTTGAGCACGCGGCTTGTGCCCAAAGCATCGGGGTTGCCGGGACAAGGCTCTGCTGACGCCGCGGCAAGCCCCACCAACCAAAGCACCAGAACCACTAAACCGCGCATTAGGCCCCCCGACCTCGCGTCGTTTCGCCTCTCTTTGACTGGAGGCTCCCGACAGTCTCGGACGCGACTTTAAGTCATGATTGCACGTTGTGAACCTGAGACGGTTCCTTTTCAACGCTTTTTGTCAGATGCAGTAAAAAAGCGAGGCCTGCTCGTCCTGCCTCATTTTGGGACGACGTGCACAATCCGGTAACCACGCTTTTTCAACTCGCGCAGAAACGCGGGCAGCATTTGCGCGGTCCGGCCTTTGGTATCGTGAAACAGCACGATACCGCGCCCGACCTGGTCGATCCGGGACAGAATAAGGCGTAGCTCCTGCTCGGGGCCCATCGGCACCCAATCGCCGGCCCAGACGTCGGCCCCGAACACCACGAGCCCGCGTTCGCTCATGCGGGCGAGGAGAGGCTCGTTGGCGGCGAAGCCAGGAAACCGAAAGAAGGGCGTTGCGGGTTTCGTCCTTCTTTCGCCGTAAAGGGCGAACTCATCGGCCGCGATGCCGCGATCGATGTCAGCCTCCGCTTTCGCAAGCGACATCCGGCTAAGAATTGCATGCGAATAACTATGATGCCCGACGGTGTGTCCTTCCGAGAGGGCTTGCCGCGCCAACTGGGGATGTGCTGCCGCATTTCTTCCCAGCAGGAAGAACGTGGCTCGTACGCATTCGCTTTTGAGGGCGTCTAATACCTTAGATGTCGTGCCTGGCCGGGGGCCATCGTCGAAAGTCAGCACAAGCTCCTTGGTGCCGAGCGGTAGCGTCGAAGGAAACTGCTTGCGGCCGACCCTCGGCGTAGTTTTGGCATCGATGTCTATGACACGCTCGGTACCGAGCG
>DAISKM010000245.1:0-5806 GCA_036820945.1 Pseudolabrys sp. | reverse complement strand
GAACGCGACCTCGGGCAACCGGGCACTGCGGTGTTCGCCGGCATTGAGGGTACTCGCCCGCTCCTGGTGGAAATTCAGGCGCTGGTTGCCCCGACATCGCTTGGCACTCCCCGGCGTGCGGTTGTGGGCTGGGACCCAAACCGCTTATCGATGGTGCTCGCGGTCCTCGAGGCGCATTGCGGCGTGCGGCTCGGCGGCCACGATGTTTATCTTAACGTTGCCGGCGGCATGCGCATCCAGGAGCCGGCGGGTGATCTTGCAGCCGCGGCTGCGCTTGTATCCTCGCTCGCCAACGCGCCCCTGCCCTCGGACGCCGTCTATTTCGGCGAGGTGTCCCTTTCCGGCGCCGTCAGGCCGGTAGCGCAGACCGCCTCGCGCCTCAAAGAAGCTGCCAAGCTGGGCTTCAAGGGGGCCATTGTGCCAGAAGCGGCCCGGGGCGAACGTTCCGAACCCGGACTGACAGTCAACGAGGTCGGTACCCTTGCCAGCCTCGTGGCGGGCATTGCCCCCGGAGGCAAGGCGCGCATGGCTGCCAAAACTCGTGGACAATACGGGTGACGGGACCGTAATGCCCAGCTATATACGGCGCGTCGAAACCGGCTTTAGCCGCGTCTTCAGCGCGAGTTGAAGCGCAGAAAATGGGCCTAAAATTAAACACTTAGGGTCGACATTCCCGCTCCGGTCCGTAACCGCTATGGCAGGCGCGGATTCCTCGCACGGGCCGACGGCCAGGTGGGGCATGAACTGCAAAAACCTGCGGAGCGCATGAGCCCTCGATGCCGATCACGCTGCTCGACATCATTTTACTGATGGTCATGCTGATATCAGGGCTCCTCGCCATGATCCGCGGATTCATGCGCGAGATCCTGTCAATTGGTGCCTGGGGTGTCGCTGCAGTCGTGACGCTTTATTCGTATAGCCGCATACTGCCGATGGCGAAGCAGTACTTCACCAGCGACACGGTCGCGGCCGCTGTTTCGGTTGGCGGCGTCTTCCTCGCCACCCTCCTCATCGTGTCGATCATTACTGCGCGCATTTCCGACATGGTTCTCGACAGCCGCGTCGGAGCACTCGACCGCACGCTCGGCTTCCTGTTTGGCCTTGGCCGGGGGCTGGTGATCGTCGTGGTCGCGTTTCTGTTTTTCGCCTGGCTGGTGCCTGACCGCAGCCAGCCCGAGTGGGTGCGCAGCGCCAAGTCAAAACTCGTGCTGCAAAACACGGGACAATGGTTGATGTCGATGTTGCCGGATGACCCGGAAAGCACCATTTTAAAGAGGCTGAAGAGGCCAAAGCCGGAAGACCAGGATACGCCCGATGCCAGTCCCGACCAGCGTTCGGAAATGCCCCTAGTGCAACCAAGGGCGAACAGAACGCGATAACATGCAGAAACAGCCGCAGGACATCGTGCCCATGGAGCTGGATTTCGACGGCGACCGTCTGCGAGAGGAATGCGGCGTGTTCGGCATTTTCGGCCATCCCGATGCGGCGGCGATTACCGCGCTTGGCCTGCACGCGCTCCAGCATCGCGGTCAGGAAGCCGCTGGAATTGTCTCTTTCGACGGCAAGCGTTTCCATTCCGAGCGACGACTTGGGCTGGTCGGAGATGCATTCGCCCGGCGTGAGGTGATTGATCGCCTGCCCGGCACGTCCGCAATGGGGCACGTGCGCTATTCAACCACTGGTGAAACGATCCTTCGTAACGTGCAGCCGTTGTTCGCAGAACTCGAAGGCGGCGGCTTCGCGATCGGTCACAACGGCAATCTGACCAATGGCATCAAGCTGCGCCGCGACCTCGTGCACGAAGGCGCGATGATGCAGTCGACGACCGATACCGAGGTAATCCTGCACCTGGTCGCGCGCGCCAAACGCAACCGCTTCGTCGATCGATTCATCGAGGGCCTGCGCCAGCTTGAAGGCGCTTATGCCTTTGTCGGCTTGACGAACAAGAAACTCGTCGGTGCACGCGATCCCCTCGGCATCCGTCCCCTCGTGATCGGCAAGCTCGACGGATGTCCGATACTTGCGTCCGAAACATGCGCCCTCGACATCATCGGTGCGCAGTACGTGCGCGACGTCGAGAACGGCGAAGTGGTGGTCTTTGATGAGGATGGCGCCCAGTCGCACAAACCGTTCCCGCCGATACCGGCTCGTCCCTGCATTTTTGAATACATTTACTTCTCGCGCCCTGACTCCATCGTCGGCGGTCGGCACGTGTACGACGTGCGTAAAACCATGGGCGCGGAGCTCGCTCGCGAAGCGCCCGCGCAGGCCGACGTCATTGTACCCGTACCCGACTCTGGTGTGCCGGCTGCGATCGGTTTCGCCCAGGAGGCAAAAGTCCCCTACGAGCTCGGCATCATTCGCAATCACTACGTCGGTCGCACGTTTATTCAGCCGACGCAGGCCATTCGTGACCAGGGCGTCCGGCTCAAGCATTCCGCCAACCGCACCGTGGTCGCCGGCAAGCGGATCGTTCTTGTCGATGACTCGATCGTGCGGGGTACGACGTCGCGCAAGATCGTGCAGATGATGCGCGATGCAGGCGCCAGAGAAGTTCACTTCCGCATCGCTTCGCCTCCGATCACTCATCCCGACTACTACGGGATAGACACGCCCGAACGTGACAAGCTGCTAGCGGCCACCCACGACCTCGAGGGCATGAGACAATTCATTGGCGCAGATTCACTGGCGTTCCTGTCGGTCGACGGTATCTATCGCGCCATGGGCTTCGAGGGACGCGACCCGATCCGGCCGCAGTTCACCGATCATTGCTTTACCGGTGACTATCCCACGCCGCTTACGGATCTCGCCGCGCAAGAAGCCAGCCCACGGCAATTATCCTTGCTGGCTGAAGCTATCTAGCACCTTGGCAATCGTCATGACCGGGCTTGTCCCGGCCATCCCCGTCTTCTATGGCTCGATGCAAGAAAGACGCGGATGCCTGGCAGAATGGCCGGGCACGATCAGGCAATGACCGACCATTCCCACCCTCTCTCAGATCGCATTGCGCTGGTGACCGGAGCCTCGCGTGGCATCGGGGCGGCGATTGCCTTAGAACTTGCGCAGTCGGGCGCGCATGTCGTGGCCGTGGCCCGCACCGTCGGCGGGCTGGAGGCGCTCGACGACAAGATCAAGGCGGCCGGAGGCTCCGCAACGCTGGTGCCGCTCGACGTCAAGGACAGGGATGGGATCGCGCGGCTCGCACTCGCGCTCAACGATCGCTACCAGCGGCTCGACGTGCTGGTGGGCAATGCCGGGGTTCTTGGCCCGCTTTCGCCCCTTCCGCACGTGGAGACGAAAGATTGGGACAATCTCCTCGCTGTGAACGTCACCGCCAACTGGCAGCTGATCCGATGCATGGATCCCCTGCTTCAGCGTTCGCAGGCCGGCCGAGCGGTATTCCTGACATCGTCTGTCGCTTATTTGGGACGCGCCTATTGGGGACCTTACGCGGCATCCAAGACCGCGCTCGACGCCTTGGTGCGTACCTATGCAGCGGAAAACGCGACCACGACGGTGCGAGCCAATTTATTCTCGCCCGGGCCTGTACGTACGCGCATGTATCTGTCGGCTTTTCCGGGCGCAGATCCCGCAACGCTGCCGACGCCGGAAAAAATCGCGAAAGCAATCCTCCCGTTGTGTCTTCCCGACTGCTCGGAAAACGGCAGGATCTATGACTTCCGGGCGGAAAAATTTCTGGATGTGCCGGCCCCCGCTTGATCTTTGAGAAATGCGAGATGGCTTTACGTGGTTGGTCAACGTCATGGCCGGGACAAGCGCGGTCAAGACGTTGAAATTCTTAAACCTCGACCTATCCCGTCTAGTGCTTGCGTTTTGCCCTGCCCTTGTACGGGTTGTCTTTCTCACGCAGGGCCAGTCGGATCGGCGTCCCGGGCAGATCAAACGTCTCGCGCAGTGAGTTCAACAGATACCGCTTGTAGGCGTCGGGCACGGCTTCCGCTCGGGTGCAGAACACCACAAAGCTTGGCGGCCGGCTTTTCGGCTGTGTGATGTAATTCAGACGCAGCGAGCGTCCGGACACGGCCGGCGGTGGATGGGCGCTGACCGCGTGCTCGAACCAGCGGTTCAATGCGCTCGTTGGAATACGCCTGTTCCACACGTCATAGGCGTCAATGACAGCTTGCATCAACCGGTCGAGACCCTCGCCCGTAAGGCCGGAGACGGCCACTAACGGCACACCCTTGAGTTGGGTGAGCTTCTCCTCCGCCTGTTCGCGCAGTTTGCCGATTGCGCCGGCTGTCTTCTCCTTCAGATCCCATTTGTTGACTGCAATGACGATAGCGCGCCCTTCCTGTTCGACGAGGTCGGCGATGCGCTGGTCCTGTTCCTCGAATGCATTTTCGACATCGAGCAGCACGACCACAACTTCTGCAAAGCGCACTGCGTTAAGCGCGTCGGCAACCGAAAGTTTCTCCAGCTTTTCCTCAACGCGCGACCGTCGGCGTAGTCCCGCGGTGTCATAGATCCGAAATTTGCGTTCCTGCCAGTCATGCTCTACCGCAATGGCGTCGCGCGTAATGCCGGCTTCGGGTCCGGTGAGCAAGCGCTCCTCGCCGATCAAGCGGTTTATGAGCGTCGACTTGCCCGCGTTGGGGCGGCCCACGATAGCGACACGAATCGGGTGAGCGGCATCCCTTTCGGCTTTGGTCTCCGGCTGCGGGACTTCTTCCGGCAGCGCGGCGCGCAAAGCATCATAAAGATCGGACATGCCCTCATCATGCTCGGCGGAAACCGGTACGGGCTCGCCGAGTCCGAGCGCATAGGCTTCCAGCCGACCGGATTCGCCCGCTGTTCCTTCGCTCTTGTTGGCGATGAGGATGACCGGCTTTCCGGATTTACGCGCAGCGTTGGCAAAGGCCTGATCTGCCGGCAGTGGTCCGGTCCGCGCGTCAATCATAAAAAAAATAACGTCGGCTTGATCGATGGCGGCTTCGGTCTGCTGCCGCATCCGACCGGATAGAGTTTCTGGCGCAGACTGCTCGAGCCCCGCCGTGTCAACGACCCTAAACTCAATATCGCCCAGACGGCCCTGCCCCTCGCGCCTGTCTCGAGTGACGCCTGGCCGGTCGTCGACTAACGCAAGCCGCCGACCGACCAGCCGATTAAACAAAGTCGATTTTCCGACGTTCGGCCGACCTACAATAGCAATTGTGCGATTCATCGGTGTCGCTGCCAGGTCCGAGCCGACAGTCCATCACTAAATTCAAGACGTGTTTGCGGCGGCGCTCACCTCCCGGTCAAGCCCGCAAAGGCGGACTCGTCAGCGCGAGAAAGTGCCGGGCTGCGGGGAGGAAGGCCAGGGCGACGGACTATTGGCTTGTGCCGGCGCCGGCCAGGGCGCCTGCGTGCTTTGCTGTGGTGGCTGTTGATCCTGTTGCGGCCACGTCGAGGGCTGCTCGCTGGCCTGCGGCGGCGGTGAAGATGCCGTTCGCGGCTTCGCCGCGCGCTTCGGCTTCGGCTTCTGCTCCGGTTGCGGCTTGCTTTCCTGTTCGGCGGCCGCCGCTTCCTTGTTTTGCTCAGGCGCGAGTGATTGAGCGGTTTCGGGCGTCGGCTGATTCCCTCTCATGTATTCCGGAGGGATGCCTTGTGTGACGCCGGGAACTCCGCCCGGAAAAAGGTCCTTGCGCTCGCCCGGCAGTTTTTTCTTCTCGTTCAGGCCAAATACATCGAGCGTGTCGAGATCGAAGTTCGAACACGCCGTTAGTACTGGCGCAGCCATAGCGAGGCCGGTAAGCAGCAGGGCGCGATGAATTGCTCGCCTGGATCGAGCACGCGCGCGCAAAAG
>DAISKM010000244.1:0-5820 GCA_036820945.1 Pseudolabrys sp. | reverse complement strand
CGCCCGAGGAGCTCGCCGAAAAGCTCGCGATGCCGCTCGAGAAGGTGCGCAAGGTGCTCAAGATCGCCAAGGAGCCGATCTCGCTCGAGACGCCGATCGGCGACGAGGAGGATTCGCATCTCGGCGATTTCATCGAGGACAAGAACGCGATCCTGCCGATCGACGCCGCGATCCAGTCGAACCTGCGCGAGACCACGACGCGCGTGCTCGCCTCGCTCACGCCGCGCGAGGAGCGCGTGCTGCGCATGCGCTTCGGCATCGGCATGAACACCGACCACACGCTGGAAGAAGTCGGCCAGCAGTTCTCGGTCACCCGCGAGCGCATCCGCCAGATCGAGGCGAAGGCGCTGCGGAAGCTGAAGCATCCGAGCCGGAGCCGGAAATTGCGGTCGTTTTTGGATAACTGATCAATTTCCGTTCGTCCCCGCGCAAGCGGGGATCCAGCTCGGACGTCTTCTTCAAATTCTCCACCTTCGGCGCGCCGTTGATCACCGCTGTCCGCGCTGCAACTTGTAGATCTCGGCTCGCGTTTCTTTTGTTCCGGAGCGGCGGACGCTCTTGATCGGGTTGCGCGGGATGCCGGATTTTGCCGCGATCTCGACGTCCTGCTCCTCGATCACACTCAGTGCGAGCGCGTCGCCCTCGAGGCCGCCGAGCGCGGATTGCGGCACCCTGCGGTTGGAGCGCTGCGTGCCGTCTTCATACACCACGTCGAAAAGGACGAATTCGCCGACGATCCGCGTGCCTGGCTTGCGCGCCATGTTGCTCTTCCTTGTTCGAGATCGCCCCGCGCGTTGCGGCGCGGTTTGCCCGAAATCGGAAGAAAGTGCAACCGCTACGGACCGCGGCTCCGAGGCCGGGAATGACGGCACGGAGCGGCTAAGTGGCCATCAATTCACCTTTGCAGCTTCCGCCACGGTCACCGGCTCATCGCGCCACACGTCCGGAAACGTCTTCTTCAAATTCTCCACCTTCGGCGCGTCGTTGAAAACAATGTACGGCTGATTGGGGTGCTTGATTGCGTAATCCTGGTGATAGGCCTCGGCGGGGAAGAACGTGGCCTGCATCGTGCCGGTCTTGGTCACGATCGGGCGCCGGAACGTCTTCGCCGCATCGAGCTGCGCGATGTAATCCTTCGCGACCTTCGCCTGCGCCTCGCTCTGCGGGAAAATCTCCGAGCGATATTGCGGGCCGGTGTCCGGGCCCTGGCGGTTGAGCTGCGTCGGGTCGTGCGCGACCGAGAAGAAGATCTGCAGGATCTTCCCGTAGGACACCTGCTTCGGATCGAAGGTCACCTGCACGGCTTCGGCATGCGCCGTGCGGCCTGAGCTGACGGTTTCGTAGACGGCATCCTTCTGCGCGCCGCCGGCATAGCCGGACACGGCGTTCTTCACGCCCCTCACGTGCTGGTAGACGGCCTGGATGCCCCAGAAGCAGCCGCCCGCGAGCACCGCGGTCTCGAGGCCGGAGCTCTGCGCGGGCTCCGCCGTGGGCGGCGGGATTTTCACCATGGATTCGGCTTGCGCAACAAGCGGCGCAGCGGCGAGCGCAAAAGCTAGGAGGAGGGTGCGGTGGTTGATCATGGCGGGCATCCCGGCTGGTTCGATTGGCCCCGATATACGAGCGCGCGCGCCTGCGCGCATCACACAATGTTACACGTTGGCGTGAGAGGGTTGTGTCCGGTCGTCTCGTATCCAGGCTGGGTCGCGGGGACGAACGGCACACTCAAGCCTCCCGCGCCGTGAGTTCCTCGCATCAAAGGTTGCGTCCGCGCGCGAAGTCCCTATGTTTGCCATCGCGTGGTGCGTTCTGAGTCGCGCGCGCTGTGCCAACAAGAAAAGGTTTTCGGCAGGGGATGACCACTCCAGAGCAGTTCAATCTGCGGCCGCGTTTCCTGATGTGCCGGCCGCAGTATTTCGCCGTCACCTACAGCATCAATCCGTGGATGGATCCGGCCGCCTGGCGCGAAAGCGGCGATGCGCTGCACGCGACCGCCGCGCGGCAATGGCAGGGACTCTTCCGCGCGCTCGGTAGCAATGGTGCGATTGTCGAGACGGTCGAGCCGCAGGACGGGCTGCCGGATCTCGTCTTCACCGCGAATTCCGCCGTAGTGCTCGACGGCAAGGCGGTCCTCGCGCGCTTCCGCCATGCGCAGCGGCAGGGCGAGGAGCCGGTCTTTGCTGCGGCGTTCCAGGGCTTGCGGGCGCGCGGACTGATCGACGAAGTGGTCACCCTGCCGCAGGGCGTCGCGCTCGAAGGCGCGGGCGATTGCCTTTGGGATCCGCACCGCCGCATGTTCTGGATGGGCAGCGGCTTTCGCACCGATGCGGCCGCGCGCGAGATCGTCGCCGCGGAGTTTGGCGTGCCCTGCGTTGTGCTCAGACTGGCCGATCCGTCCTACTATCACCTCGATACGGCGTTCAGCCCGCTGCCCTGCGGAGCGGTGATCTACTATCCCGGCGCCTTCACGCCGGAGGCGTTGGCGGAGATCCATGCGCGCGTCGCCCCCGAACAACGCATCGAGCTGTTGCCGGCGGATGCCGCGCGCTTTGCCGCCAATGCGGTCAGCTTCGGGCGCACCATCCTGCTGTCGAGCTGCAGTGAAGCGCTGCGCGGGCGGCTCAACGACCGCGGCTACAAGGTCGTTAAGACGCCATTGGCCGCGTTCCTGCGTAGCGGCGGTTCCGCCTGCTGCCTGACGCTGCGGCTCGACCACCGCTCGGCGGCGGTGCAGGCGGTGGCTGCTATGAAAGCGAAGGCCGCGCGCGGGCGGTGATCGTCAACTCTTCTTTCGCGCCAGGCCTTTGCGCTTGGTGTGGGCGAACTCCTCGAGCTGCTTCTCGTTCATCGATTGAGCCATCTGGCGTGAGGCGCCCTTGAGACTGGAGACCGGGCGTTCGCCGCGTTTCGCGGCCAAGGCGGCGCCCGCTGCCATCTGCTGCTTTTTCGATCTTGCCGGCATAGCGTTCTCTCCCTGCTGGGCAGGGAACGCGCGCCCGTGCGAACCGTTACGCGCTGGACTATAATCTTCGGGCCACGTTCCTCCTCAAACCGGAGATGTCGTCATGGCAACCTATCTGTTGTTCGGTAGATATTCGGCGGACGCGCTCAAAGGCATCAGCGCCAAACGCTCCGACGAGGCGAAGGCGCTGATCAAAAAACATGGCGGCGAGCTGAAGGCAGCCTATGCGACGCTCGGCGGCATCGATCTCGTGATGATCGCCGACCTGCCGGATAATTCGCGCGCGATAGCCGCATCCACCGCGCTTGCGAAATTAACCGGCATTGCATTCACCACCGCGCCCGCGGTTACGATCGAAGAATTCGACAAGTTGGTGGGATAGGCGGACACAATTATCCAAGCCATTCGTCCCCGCCGAAAGCGGGGACCCAGATGGATTCCCGCTTACGCGGAAATGAACGGAGAGGTGCTGTTTACTCCAACCCCTCAATGATCCGGATATCCCGCACGGCGCCGTCGCCGAGAGCGCGCAGCGCTTCCTGGTAGCCGGGGCTATCATGTCCGGCGATGGCCTTTCGAGGCTCGGAAACTCCGAAACGACGAGGCGCTCTTTCAGTCCGGATTCGTAGGTCGCGTTCGGATTGCCGCGGCACAGATAGCGCACGCCGAACGGCGCGAGCGCGAGCGGCGCGAGCTTGGCATAGGCGGCGAGCTTCGCGGGGTCCTTGATCTCGCGATAGGTGGTGACCCAGTAGGCTTTGGGCATTGGTTGCTCCTCCCTGACGCGGCGATCCTAGCGTGCGGGTGAGTGTTTGCGAAAGCTCGAGGACCAGTGCGTTTCAGTCCGTCATGGCCGGGCGCCTGTCCTCGGGCTTGACCCGAGGATGTCCCGGCCATCCACGTCTTCCTTGCTGCGCGACAACGAAGACGTGGATGCCCGGCATAAAGCCGGGCATGACAGCAAGGTCTGGCCGGGACAAGCCCGGCCATGACAGTGTATGGATCAGCAGGGGGCAAGACGGGTTGGTTCATGGTCAGATTATTCGCTCTGGTTTTCTCCACGCTTCTCATTGCTGGTCCCGCCTCGGCCGCCCAATGCGGCGGCGACTTCCAGACCTTCCTCGCCGCTATGGGGCGCGAGGCGCAGGCAGCCGGGGTCTCGCGTGGCGTCATCGACCAGGCCTTTGCCGGTGTGACGGTTGATCCGGCCGTGCTCTCCTTCGATCGCCGTCAGCGCGGCACGTTCCGCAAGAGCTTCGAGGAATATGCAAGCACGCGCGTCGTCCCGGCCCGCATCAATCGCGCCAAGCGGCTGATGCAGACCCACGCCGCGCTGCTCTCACGCGTTGAGCGGCAATTCGGCGTGCCGCGGGAGCTGCTGATGGCAATCTGGACGCTCGAAAGCGACAACGGCACCGGCGACATGGGCAAGCTGCCGGTGGTCCGCACCATCGCGACGCTCGCGCACGACTGTCGCCGCAGCGAGCTGTTCCAGAACGAGCTGATCGCGGCGCTGAAAATCGTCCAGCGCGGGGATCTTCCGTTGCGCGATCTCATCGGCGCCTATGCTGGCGAGATCGGCCAGACCCAGTTCCTGCCCTCGTCCTACATCAAGTACGGCGTCGACTATGACGGCAACGGTCATATCGATCTGCGGCACAGCGTGCCGGACGTGCTCGCGTCCACCGCAAACCTGCTGAAGGTGAACGGCTGGCGCGCCGGCGCGCCGTTCGGCGACGGCACGGAAAATTTCCAGGTGATGCGCGAGTGGAACAGGTCCGAGGTCTATCGCAAGACCATGGTGCTGTTCTCGGAGCGGCTGAAGTAATAGCTATCCGTCATGCCCGGCTTTATGCCGGGCGTCTCTTTTGCGCGTCTGCCGACGGAACTCTTTGAATGCCCCAGGTTTTAACGCGTGGCGGCTTTGCGAAGGAACCGTGGGCGGCGATGATCAAGGACCTCTGGTACAAAAACTCAATCATCTATTGCCTGTCGGTCGCCACTTACATGGACGCCAACGCCGACGGCGTAGGCGATTTCCAGGGCCTCATGCGGCGCCTCGACTATCTGCATGGTCTCGGCATCACGGCGATCTGGTTGATGCCTTTCCAGAAATCGCCGGGCAAGGATGACGGCTACGACATCTCCGATTATTACGCAGTCAATCCGGCTTTTGGATCTATCGGCGATTTCGTCGAATTCACTCACGGCGCCAAGCAGCGCGGCATCCGCGTGCTCATCGATCTTGTCGTCAACCACACGTCCAATGAGCATCCGTGGTTTCAGGAGGCGCGTCGCGACCCGAATTCGAAATTTCGCAATTGGTACGTCTGGTCAAAAAAGCGTCCGGCCCACGCCAATAAGGGCATGGTGTTTCCCGGCGTACAGAAGTCCACCTGGAGCCACGATCCGGTGGCGAAGCAATGGTATTTCCATCGCTTCTACGATTTCCAGCCGGACCTCAACACGTCGAATCCGGAAGTCCAGGCCGAAATTCTGAAAATCATGGGCTTCTGGATCCAGCTTGGCGTTTCGGGTTTCCGCATGGATGCCGTGCCCTTCATTATCGGCACCAAGGGCGCGGACGTGGAGAAGCCGCGCGAGCAGTACACCATGCTTCGCTCGTTGCGCGAATTCCTGCAGTGGCGGGTCGGCGACTCCATCATTCTCGCCGAAGCAAACGTATTGCCGCACACCGACATGGACTATTTCGGCGATGATGGCGACCGCATGCACATGATGTTCAATTTCCAGGTCAATCAGAACCTGTTCTATGCGATGGCGACGGCCGATACGCGGCCACTTGCAAAGGCACTGGCCAGGACAAGGGAAAGGCCAGCAAGCGCGCAGTGGGGAAT
>DAISKM010000243.1:0-5829 GCA_036820945.1 Pseudolabrys sp. | reverse complement strand
GCTCGGACTTACGCTTGTGATCTACGCTGCCATCGGCCTGATGAAAGGTCATTTCGTCGTGCCGCCGCGCTTGGAAACGCGGCTCGGCCTGCTGATGGGAGCGGCGACTGGTGCAATAACCGTGGCCACGGGCATTTTTGTGATACCCGGAACGCCCTATTTACATTCGCTGTCCTTCGAGCGGGACAAGCTTGTGCAGGCATTGGGGCTGTCGTTCACCGTTTCAACAGTCACACTTGCTGCGGCGCTCGCTTATACCGGGCATTTAGGAACGTCGCTGGCCGGGCCTTCGATTGTGGCACTTGCCGCCGCGCTTGTCGGAATGTGGTTGGGACAACTCACGCGGGGCAAGATCAAGGAAGAAACGTTCCGGGTGTGGTTTTTCGTCGGCCTGCTGCTGCTTGGCGGCCATCTGGCGCTGCGCGGGGTCTTGTGATCGATTAGGTGGCGCTCCATTCGATCAGCAGGACCAATGCGATGAAGATCGTCGACCTCTCCCACGTCATGAATGTGCACACACCGGGCTGGGTCGGCTACGCCGGCAACAAAATGTATTACGCCCAAAACCTGCAGACGCAGATGATCGTGGCGCAGCGCATTGACACTGCATTGCACGTCGGCACGCATTTCGATGGAGCCATGCATGCGACCGACAATCGCAAGGGAGACATGGCGTCGCTCCCGCTCGACTATCTGGTCAACCGTGGCGTCGTGGTCGACATCTCGAAGCACATGCATGATTGGGCGGTGATAACGCCCGAGATCATCGAAAGCACCGGCGCCGATATTCGCGAGGGCGACATTCTCATTCTGCACACGGGATGGCACAAGCATTACGAAGGCCAGCCGCAGCAGGACCTGGTGAAATACTTCTGTTACCACCCGGGACCCAATCTCGACACCTTGCACTGGATGCTCAATAAAAAAATCCGGTGGTGGGGCATGGATTGCGGCTCGTGCGATCATGCCATGAATACGTCGATTAGACGAATGCGCCCGGATCTCGCCGATGAATTCACGAAGAAGCACGGCAGGACACCGGCGGAATTTTTCGGCACGTTTGAATTCACGCACAAGAAGTCGGGCCGCAAAGTGCGGCAGGATATGTTTCCGTTCCATAGCTGGGCCTTTCAGGAAGGCTTGTTGCATGCCGAGAATCTTGGTGGCGATATCGAGATGACGCTGGGCAAACGATGCATCGTCGGGGCGTTCCCCTGGCGCTACGAAGGACTTGAAGGGTGCCCCTGCCGCATCGTCTGCTTTCTCGATACCGACATGTCGGTCGAAGCGGTCGGCAATGCCGCCAAGGCAATTTTCTAGACCTTCGTCGCACAGCTGTTCCCGCTTCCACGAAACGTCAATGTATTGCCCAACATGCGGCAGGAACCGTTATCGGAGCGCGCTCATTAAATTCTGGGGCAGTGATCCGATAGGCGACGTATGATGAAACTCGGAATGCTAGCGGCCGCTGGGATTTCTGTGCTCGGAGTGACGGGCGCGTCGGCGCAGGTTCTTGTTGCCGAGCCTTACGCCGAGACTTATGTCGCGGCGCCTCTGTATGCAGCTCCTGCGCCTGTTTACGTGGCGCCCGCGCCGGGGCCGGTAATCGTGGGCGAGCCTGTTTACGTGGCGCCTCCTGCGATAGGCGGGTATGTCCCGCCGAAATACAGCTACACGATCACGACCCCCCGTCGGGGCGTCATCTACACCGACTCTAGAGCGTTGGGCGGTTGTGCGGTTGGGCCCGACGGTTACTGTTACTGACTAATGCCGGGCCTCGCCGGCGTCACGGCACGCCGGCGAGACGCGGATCGGCGCGGTTGTTCTGCAGTGTGGATTGAATCGCCTCGCGTAAAAGCGGGTAGCTCTCTTTTCCCCACCGGTTAACGTGAATATCGGCCAACAGTTTTGCCGATTTTCCAAAAACCACAATGCGATCACCGACACCGATCGCTTCCTCCAATTGATGCGTGATCAGGATCGCGGTCGAGCCGCATTCGCGCGCCAACCTGAGAAAAGTTTCTCGCAACTCGGCGGCCGTCACCTCATCGAGGTGCCCGAAAGCTTCGTCGGCCAGGAGAATATCGGGCTCGACCGCAAAGGCGCGCGCAATGGCCACGCGCTGACGCATGCCCCCTGACAGCTCATGGGGATAGGCATTGGTGAACTGGCTCAAACCAAGTCGGTTGAGCCAGGCAAGCGCACGCTGCCGCTGCTCGTCCTCAGGCAGGCCAATCAGCTCGAGCGGCAAACGCGCATTGTCGAGTGCCGAACGCCAGGGCAGCAGCCGGTCCTGCTGGAAGACGGTTGCGATCTTGCCGCGGAAATAATCGAAATCGGCGTGCGGACTTCGATCTCCGATATGGATCAGTCCCTCGGTCGGCGCCTCGAGGCCGATCATCAGGTCAAAAAATGTGGACTTTCCGCAGCCGGTCTGGCCGACAATTGCCACCACCTCGCGCGGCGAAATGGTCAAGTCGAGGCGCTCGATTGCGATCACGGATTGTCCCGTCGTGGTCTGCCGGAAAATCTTGCGCAGACCCCGAACTTCGATAGGCGGGGGACCACTCATGCGCGCCACCGCAGTACACGGGTCTCGACACGGGCGACGACTGCCTCGAGCAGGAACAGCAGGGCCACCAGCACCAGCGTCCAGGCGAATACGTCGGCGACCGAGAACAATTCCTGCGCAACCGACAATTGATGTCCGATGCCGGTCACGGCACCGACAAGCTCGGCGATCGTCACGACACGGATTGCCAGGCTGATATTGACTTTCCAGCTGGTGAAGATCGTCGGCACGATGGCGGGAAGCATCAGCTTGAAGAAATATTGCCAGGTCGTCGGGCGAAAAGATCGCATCATTTGACGGAGCTCGCGCGGCACGCCGTGCATGGCATCGAGCGTGTCGATCAGAAAAACAGGCCCGCAGACGATCACCAGCACGAAACAGATGCGGAATTCGACACCGGGAAACCACAGCACCGCGAACAGGATCCATGACACCACGGGCACCGCCATCAACAGGCGGATCATGGGATGGAGATATTTGTCGAGGGATTTGGAGCGGTACATGGCCATCGCCAGCGCAAGCCCCAGCACGAAGGAAATGATCAGCGCCGCGATCACGCGCGCCAGGGTGACAACAACGTCGATCGGCGTGATGGTCGCGATACTTTTCGCAATACGCACAAAGCTCGGTATGGCGAATGGAGGGATCCCGAGATAGGGCGCCAGATGCGACAGCGTCTCCCAAAGGAGGGCGAAGACGAGAAGGGAGACGAAAGTATGGCGCGGAAAAGTCAGGACCGGGACGGACTCGCGATACTCCTCAGTCATCGTGCACGCGCACTTTGGCGCTTACGGAGCATAGATGATCTTGTCGTCCGGCATCTTTTCGTAGAAACCCGCTTTTACCGCCCGCTCCATCATGTCGGTGATCGATTTGCGAGTGGCGGGCTCCCATGCGGGCTGGATAATCATTTGCAGGCGGTTGCTCGCCAGCGCGGCAGTCAGGATGCCGGGCGGAAGCTTGAGAGTTTCGTTGGCAATCTTGTCTGCTTCCGCGGTGTCGGTCTTCATGAATTGGGCGACATCCTGCAGCGCTGCGATCAGCATTTTTGGCGCGTTCGGATACTTCGCGATCGCGTCGGCGCGCATGGCTGTCACGATTTCCCAGCCGTCCTGACCGGTAATCTCCTTCCATCCCTGGGCGCCGTTGAAAATCACTTTCCAGTCGGGATTTTGCTTGAGGATGATGCTGGCCAGCGGCTCGATTACCAGCGCCGCATCCACGCGGTCGGCCTCGAGTTGCGCGCGCGCCACGGCAAAATTTGCGTTGACCACAATGATATCTTTTCCGAGATCGAGTCCCTTGGCGGCCGCGTACATTTTGGTCACCTGGAACTGCGAACCGCCCATGTCGACGGCAAGCTGCTTGCCTTTCATGTCGAGGAGCGACTTGATCTTGTCGTTCTTGGTGAAAATGACCAGATCGGCCAGCGTGAATCCGGTGCCGATGATCCGAACGGGCACGCCTTCCTGATAAAGCTTCTGCAGGATCGTGGGGCCGCCGATCAGCACGTCGGTCTCGCCCGTGGCGAAGGCGGCATAAAAAGCCGAAATCGATGGATAAGCCTTTGCGTCAAGCTCGAAGCCGTTTTTGGCATCGAAGCCACGCGCTTTCATGATGTTCCAGACCAGCGGGTTGAACACCGGCAAGGTGAGGCTCGAAACCCTGATCACCGGCTTTTGCTGTGCGTGCGCCGGCAACGACGCGATCCCGCCGGTCGCTATCGCGAGAGCAAGGGTGAACGCGGCAACGCCGCGGCGAGACAACCTGAGCATGGACAGTTCCCCCTCGTGGTCGTTCAAGCTGTGGTCTTGCTGGTCACTTGGCTTGAATGCGAGCGCGACTTTACTCTGCTTTCATTTGCGTGCAAATAATTGATCGCGAGTAGCCGGAGGGCGTGATGCCGCACATCGCTGCGCCAGATGGAACGCGGCTTTACTACGAAGAAGCCGGAAGCGGCACACCGGTGATCTTCATACATGAATACGCAGGCGACTACCGCACGTGGGAGATGCAGATGCGGTATTTCTCCCGCGCCCACCGCTGCATCACCTATAGCCAGCGCGGCTATCCGCCTTCCGACATTCCGCACGACGGGGCGAAATACAGCCAGGACATCGCGCGCGACGACGCGATCGCAGTCATGGACGCTCTCAGCATCAACAAAGCACATGTCGTCGGACACTCCATGGGTGGCTACACGGCGTTGCATGTCGGCATTCGGGCTCCATCGCGCTGCATTTCTGTTGTCGCTGCCGGGTGCGGCTGGGGCTCGAGCCCGGATGCTAAAAAGCGTGACGAAATGAAAGCGGTGGCGGCCGAAACCGGAAAAATGTTCGCCGAGGAAGGCATCGTCGCTGCGGCAACAAAGTATGCAGATGCGCCGATGCGCCAGGCGCACAAGAACAAGGATCCGCGCGGCTACGCCGAATTCGCCCGCATGCTGGCCGAGCATTCGGCCGAAGGGCACGCGCACACGATGTTCAATCTTCAGCTCAAGCGTCCAACGTTGTGGGAGATGGAGTCCGAGCTGAAAAAGTTTTCGCCGCCATTGCTTGTGATCGTGGGAGACGAGGATGAGCCATGCATCGAAGGCAGCATATTTCTCAAGCATATCGTGCCGACCGCCGGCCTCCTGATGATCCCACGCTCCGGCCACAACATTCCTACGGAAGAGCCAGCCGCGTTTAATGCCGCGCTGGCCGATCTGTTCGCGGTTGCCGAGGCCGGTCGCTGGCTCGCGCACAAACCGACGCAATAGGATTTGGAGGAAGCCATGGACCTCAAGCTCAAGGGCAAGACCGCATTGGTGACGGGCGGCAGCGAAGGCATTGGCAAAGGCATTGCGCGGGCGCTGGCCAGGGAAGGCGTGGATGTAGCCATCTGCGCGCGTCGCAAAGAGCCGCTCGAAGCCGCGGCCAATGAAATCGCAAAGGAGACGGGCCGCAAGATCACGCCCATCACCGCCGATCTGCGCAAGGATGCGGACGCCAAAAATTTCATCGAGCACGGTGCCAAGGCGCTCGGACGGGTCGATATCATGGTCAACAACGCCGGATCTGCCGCCGGCGGAGTGATCGAGCATTTGAGCGAGGACGACTGGGAGAAGGGCCTCCAGCTCAAGTTCATGGGCTACGTGCGTTGCCTGCGCTACGTGCTGCCGATCATGGTGAAGCAGGGCGGCGGGCGCGTCGTTAATCTGATCGGCAATGACGGGGTGAAGCGCTTCATGGAGGTGCAGCGCCAGGTCATCGACC
>DAISKM010000242.1:0-5863 GCA_036820945.1 Pseudolabrys sp. | reverse complement strand
CCATACAGCGCCACGCGCCGGTAGTCGCCGATAATGCGCCCACGCCCATAAGAATCCGGCAGGCCGGTGATGATGCCCGACTTCCTGCAGCGCATGATCTCCGGCGTGTATGCATCAAATACGCCGTCGTTATGCGACTTTCGATATTTTGTGAATGCTTCATGGACCTGCGGGTCGGCTTCAAAGCCCGCGGCCTTCAGACCCGCTTCGACCATGCGCAGGCCACCGAATGGGAAGATCGCGCGCTTGAACGGCTGATCGGTCTGCAGGCCAACGACAACTTCGTTATCACGATCAATGTAGCCTGGCTTGTGGGCCAGCAATGTCGACGGGGTCTTTGCGTCGACGGCTAGGACACCCTTCTTTCGCTCATCCTGAAAATAGGGCTGCAGCTTGGCCCAGACCGCTTTCGTTTTGGCCGACGCCGGCGCAAGAAATTTCTCGTCGCCGGTGTAAGGCGTGACATTGCGAACGATAAAATCTCTCACATTGATCGACGTCCGCCAGTCACCCGGATTAAAGCCGCGCCATGGATCCTGATCGGCTTTGGTTTCGGTTTCTTTTTTTAAGGCGGCACTACCTTTCATGGCGACTCTCCCTGGCCCAGCAACGCCATCGACGAGATGGCCCTTTCTAACATCGACCAGCGGTGTCCGAATGCATTGACTTAAATCAACCTTGCCTGGCCAGATCACGGAAGTGGTATTGGGGGCGCGAATTGGAATGTAAGGCTTTTTTTAAATCCCAGCGAACCGTCAAGCGAACTCGTTTGATGTGAATCAAAAGCGGTCTTCGAGGGTCGCGCTAGTATTCCCTTCAACATAGAAGCGCGATTGCCATCGACTTCGTGATGGCGAATGCCTGACCCTAACGCGAAGGACCCTGTTCATGGCAAAGTCTTCCATGGCGACGCAGCAAAGCACGTTACAGACGCATGCCAAGTACGAGCGCTTGATCGCCCGAGCTAAGGGAGTTGAGTCGGCCAAGGTCCTCGTCGTTCATCCCTGCGACGAGACTTCGTTGCGCGGCGCAATGGAGGCTGCCGAAGCCAATCTTATTGTGCCAATTCTGGTGGGACCGGCCGCAAAGATCTCGGCGGTCGCCCGCAACCACAAACTGGATCTCGACGGTGTCGAAATCGTCGATGCGCCACATAGCGATGCCGCGGCCGAAAAGGCCGTCGAACTCGTTCAGGCGGGCATGGGCGAAGTCTTGATGAAGGGCAGCCTGCACACCGACGAATTGATGCGCGCGGTGACCAACTCGAAAACCGGACTACGCACTGCGCGGCGTATCAGCCATGTCTTCGTCCTGGACGTGCCAACATATGCGGACACCCTGTTCATCACGGATGCTGCGATCAACATCTTCCCTGATCTCGACGCCAAGCGCGACATTGTGCAAAACGCCATCGATCTTTGGACGGAGACGGGCCTTGGCACACCACGGGTGGCCATCCTCTCCGCGGTCGAGACGGTCACTTCAAAAATCCCATCGACCGTCGATGCAGCGGCCCTGTGCAAAATGGCCGACCGCGGGCAAATCACTGGAGGAGTGCTTGACGGCCCACTTGCGTTCGATAACGCCATCGATCCGGACGCGGTGAGAATCAAAGGCATCAAGTCGGAAGTTGCGGGTCGGGCCCAAATCCTGGTCGTTCCTGACCTCGAAGCCGGCAATATGCTCGCCAAAAATCTCATATTCCTGGCACATGCAGACGCAGCCGGGATCGTTCTCGGCGCCCGCGTGCCGGTTATCCTGACGTCGCGCGCTGACTCTGTGCGCGCCCGCATGGCCTCCTGCGCGGTCGCCGTGCTTTACGCCGATGCCCGCCGCCGCAAAGCGGCCGTCGCCGCCGTGTGAACGCCATGGACGCAATTCTCGTTGTCAACGCCGGCTCCTCGAGCCTGAAATTTCAGGTCTTCGCGATCGAAGGCCAAGGCGCCGAATTGAACTGCCTTGTCAAAGGGCAGATGGATGGCGTAGGCACGCGCCCGCGCCTGCGTGCCGAGGGTCCCGACAAGGCGCCATTGATTGATCAGACTTTCGCGCCGGAAAAGGTCCCCGATCTTCCTGCCGCCACCCAGGAAACGGGCGACTGGCTGCGGAGCTCGCAAAAGGTCAATCTCATCGCCGTCGGCCACCGGGTCGTTCACGGCGGTCCGGACTTTAGCCGTCCTGTGCGGGTGACGCCTGACGTCGTCACGCAACTTGAACGTTACGTCTCGCTGGCGCCGCTGCACCAGCCGAACAATCTCGCCCCAATCCGCACGCTTCTCTCGCGCCGCCCCGAATTGCCTCAGGTCGCCTGCTTCGACACCGCATTCCACCGCGGCCACGGCAAGTTGGCAGACTACTACGCGCTGCCTGAGCAGTTTTATAAGGAAGGCGTGCGGCGCTACGGCTTCCACGGACTTTCCTACGAATACATTGCGCAGCGCCTGCCCGATGTGGCCCCCAATATCGCGAAAGGCCGTGTCATCGTTGCGCACCTGGGCAGCGGCGCCTCGATGTGCGCGCTGGCAAATGGCCGCAGCGTAGAGAGCACGCTCGGCTTCACCGCGCTCGATGGTTTGGCGATGGGGACGCGCCCGGGACAACTCGATCCGGGCGTGGTGCTCTATCTCATTGCTGAAAAAGGAATGAGCCCGGCCGCAGTACAGGATCTTTTCTACAAGGAATCCGGATTGAAAGGGCTTTCCGGAATCAGCAATGACGTCCGCGAACTGCAGGAAAGCGCCGACCCGAAAGCGGCATTCGCGCTCGACTATTTCGTTTATCGTGTCGGGCTGTTTGCCGGCATGCTCGCAGCCGCCCTCGGTGGGCTTGATGCGTTCGTTTTCACGGCCGGGATCGGCGAGAACTCGGCGACAATGCGCGCACGCATCGCTGAGAAGCTTGCCTGGCTTGGTGTCGCGCTTGATGCGGACGCCAACACGGCGCGAAAGCCTTTGATATCGCGCAAGGACAGCCGCGTTGCGGTCTACGTCATACCAACCAACGAAGAACTGATGATTGCGCAGCACACATTGGAGCTGCTTTCGACCACACGCGGGGCGGAGTCGAAGCTGAAAAGAGCATAGAGTCAGTGCATTGTGCGGTTATTCCAAATGCGAGCGCCTTCAGCTCGCAAATGACCGCGTCCCGAGACGGGACATCGCATGAACTGGAAGCGATTTTACTCCTTCAGAAGCTACATCAGAACTTCCCTCTGGGTCGTGCCGCTCATCGCAATTCCGCTTGAGCTCATCGCGACGCGTTTATTGCACAGTGTCGACGGCTGGCTCGGCTGGCCTTTTTTGGGCATCGGCGTTTCAGGCGCGCAGGCGATGCTCAACGCGCTGATAACGGCAACGTTGAGTTTCGTGGTCTTTACGTTTGGGTCTCTGCTTGTCGCTCTCCAGGTGGCAAGCGGGCAACTGACTCCCCGAATCATTGCCACAATATTGCTGCGAAACAACGTCGTCCGGTACACGACCGGACTTTTCATTTTCACGTTCCTGTTCGCGGTAAGCGCAATCGATAGGATACAGGATACTGTCTATCAGCTCGTTCTGTTTGTCGCCGCCTGCCTTGGGGTTCTTTGCTTCGCTGCATTCCTTTTTCTCATTGATTACGCAGCGAGGCTGTTGCGTCCGATCAGCATCGTGGCGCTCGTGGGAAAGGCAGGACTCGCAGTCATCGAAAGTGTCTATCCGGATCCAAGCTCCGGTCCAAACAAACCGGCCAGCCAGCGCTCCACACTTGAAAAGCCTGACCGAACAATTCGGCATCAGGGCACATCGGAAATAGTCCTTGCGGTTAACACAGATGAGCTTGTCGCCGAGGCACAAAAGTCAGGCGGGCTGGTTGAATTCGTACCGCAGGTCGGCGACTTTTTGGCAACGGACGAGCCACTGTTCAATCTGTATGGCAAAGCCGCATCGCTGGATGATGAAAAGCTACGCTCGATCGTAGCGTTCGGGCCCGAGCGGACGATGGAGCAGGATCCGACTTTTGCATTCCGTATTGTGATCGACATCGCGCTCAAGGCTTTGTCGCCGGCAATCAACGATCCGACGACGGCAGTGATTGCAATCGACCAGCTTCATCGCCTGCTTCGCAAGGCCGGGAACCAGAACCTTCGCACCGACGAAATCCTCGACAAATCGGGAAAATTGCTCGTGATTTTCCGGACGCCGAATTGGGAAGACTTTGTGCACCTCGCATTCACAGAAATACGCCATTGCGGCGCGCAAAATATGCAAATCGCCCGCCGGCTCAGGGCAATGATCGATAATTTAATTGAAACATTGCCCAAGCATCGTCATCCCGCTCTGCAGCGAGAACTGGATCTGCTCGATCGCGAAATCGAAAAATACTTTCGTTATCCTGAGGATCTCGTCCTTGCCCGAGTGGGAGATCCTCAGGGTTTGGGAGGGGCCTCGGGACATGGAAAAGGGCTGTAACGATCTAATCAAGGCTTTGTCGTTGAGACCTGCGGCCCGCGGCGGAATTCTTCGACCAACAGGCAGGCACTGATCAAAAACACCCAGAATGGAAAAGCCACGAAAATCCACGAAAAAAAGGAGCTGCCGAACAGAAGAAGCACTGCGAGAGCGAAGCCGAGGTACGCAACCCAGCGCGGCGCGATACCGGTGTAGACGACGACGGTAGACGTCGACATCATGAACACGCCCGCCATCTTGATCATGTAAATATTCACGACGTTATAAGTCAGCGTGCGAGCGAAGTGGAACGTCGCGGCGCTCATCACATCCTTGGAATCCGCAGCGAAGGTGAGGATGATTGCACCTACGACGGCGGCCAAAACAAAGAGCATTGCCAGGAAAAGCAGACTGCTGCCTAAGAACACCGTAGCAAAAAAACGATCTTCAAGTGTCCCGAGCCGATCGCGCAGCGCGCCGACAAACCAAAGAAACGCAATTCCGGCGAATGGGAGCAGGTTCAGCGCAAAGCTAACCAGGCTCGAGCTGGTCTTGAGCCACTCTCCGGATTCAGTGGGATCGCTTGGAACGGAAATTCGCAGCATCGAAAACGCAGCGACGAACAGTACGGAAAAGATTATTCCCGCGATTGCAGCGGCTCGCGGCGTTTTCAGTTTCGCCCGCACTGATTGTTCGTTTCGCATCGAATAATCGCAAAATTTGGATCAACAAAGTTGCAGCGTGACGTGCACGACGCCCCGCTCGCGCTTGGTATTCGTTTTCAGCCCGCTTTTCTCGAACACTCTCAGCATCGGGACGTTCTCGGGCAAAACCTCGGCGGTAAATTTCTTAAGCCCGGCGTCGCGGGCAATCGTAGCTAGATGCCGCAACAATGCGGCGCCGATGCCTTGTCCTTGATATTGGTCGGTCACAGCGAACGCCACTTCGGCCGACCCCGGCTGCTGCACAATATAACGTCCGCCGGCCACGATAACTGCACGATCGCCTTCCTCGACCACTGCGACCAAAGCGATATGGCCCACGAAATCGACGTTCACAAAGAAGGCGACTTCTTTTTCCGAGAAGTGGCGTTTTGCGCCGAAGAAACGGCGGTATAGCGACTGAGAGCTGGTACGGTCGACGGCGGCGCGCAGACCATCTCGATCTTCAGGTCTCAGCGCGCGGATTTCAATCTTGCGTCCGTCGCGCGCATTCTCGACCGCCGAGTATTTGGCTGCTTCCATCGGCATCCAAAATCTGGGTCTCTGACCCGATAAGGCTCGTGCAACTCAAATGCTAATTGGCATCGTTTGAACGCGGTTGATTTACATCAATGTGCAACCGACTCGCGCGCAGTTCGGCTCTCCCCGCATTGGCCACCGATAATACGGTGGAAATTGATTTATTGACGTGTTGCCAGGCGGCGCCGGTTTTGC
>DAISKM010000241.1:0-5898 GCA_036820945.1 Pseudolabrys sp. | reverse complement strand
CCCTTTATCCGGACGTGATCGAGAGCGTGTCGTTCACCGGCGGGCCCTCGGTGACGATCAAGTCCCATCATAATGTCGGCGGCTTGCCCGAACGCATGAATATGAAATTGGTCGAGCCGCTGCGCGAATTGTTCAAGGACGAGGTGCGGGTGCTCGGACGCGAACTGGGTTTGCCGGAGGCTTTTGTCGGCCGGCATCCATTTCCCGGGCCTGGTCTCGCGATCCGCTGCCCGGGCGCGATCACGAAAGAGAAGCTCGACATCCTGCGCCTTGCCGACGAGATTTTCATCGAAGAGATTCGCCGGACGGGCCAGTACGACGATATCTGGCAGGCGTTTGCCGTGCTGCTTCCGGTGAAAACCGTCGGCGTCATGGGCGACTATCGCACCTACGAATATGTCGTCGGCCTGCGCGCGGTGACATCGACCGACGGCATGACGGCCGACTTTTATCCCTTCGACATGAAGTTTCTCGGCCTGGTGGCGACACGCATTATCAACGAGGTCAAAGGCGTCAATCGCGTCGTCTACGACGTGACGTCGAAGCCGCCAGGCACAATCGAGTGGGAGTGATGATACCGTGCCTGTGACCATCTACGGCATCAAGAACTGCGACACTATAAAGAAAGCCCGTTCGTGGCTCGACAAGCAGGGC
This sequence comes from Pseudolabrys sp., assembly GCA_036820945.1. Lineage (GTDB taxonomy): Bacteria > Pseudomonadota > Alphaproteobacteria > Rhizobiales > Xanthobacteraceae > Pseudolabrys. Next base: position 5,244 of record DAISKM010000241.1, on the reverse strand, counting down.
ATCGAGTACGCGTTTCACGACTACAAGACTGCCGGAATCGATCGCGACCGTCTCGAGCGCTGGGCGAAAAAAGTCGGTTGGGAAACGCTCCTGAACCGCGCCGGGACGACATTTAAGAAGTTGCCGGAGAAAGACAAAGGCAATCTCTCCGCAGCCAAGGCTATCGGGTTGATGCTCAAGCAACCATCGATGATCAAGCGTCCGGTGCTCGACGTCGGCGGCGGCAGGCTGATGGTTGGCTTTGATCCTGAAGCCTATAAGGCCGCGTTGACCGCTCGATGATCAGCGGAGGGTGAGTCTTGCGGGATTTTGCTGGCGCAAAGCCGCGTCGGCGGCTTGATTTTGCCGGTATTTACGGCCACATGCGGCTCATGAATAAGCCCCTTGCCACGCCCGATTCGATTTCCACGACGCCGCTCGCCGCCGAAGTCGACCGGCGGCGCACCTTCGCAATCATTTCCCACCCTGACGCGGGCAAGACGACGCTGACCGAGAAATTGCTGTTGTTCGGCGGGGCCATCAATCTGGCCGGCCAGGTCAAGGCCAAGCGAGACCGCCGCTCGACCCGTTCCGACTGGATGGCAATTGAACGCGAGCGCGGTATTTCTGTGGTCACATCTGTGATGACCTTCGACTACGATGGCCGCGTCTTTAATCTACTCGACACGCCGGGCCACGAGGACTTCTCGGAAGATACTTATCGTACTTTGACCGCGGTTGACTCGGCCGTGATGGTCATAGACGCCGCGAAGGGCATCGAGACGCGCACGCGCAAGCTCTTCGAAGTATGCCGCCTGCGCGACATACCAATCGTTACGTTCATCAACAAAATGGACCGGGAGAGCAGGGATCCGTTCGAGTTGCTCGACGAGATCGAAAAAACGCTCGCCCTCGACACGTCTCCGCAGACCTGGCCGATTGGCCGTGGCCGCGACTTCGCCGGAACCTGCGATCTTGCCACCGGCGAGATGCGACTTGTCAGCGAGGACGGGAAAACTGTTGAGCGGCAGCCGCTCGATCTGCCTGCGCTTGCGGCAAGAAATCCCATGCTCGACGCCGCGGCAATCTCGGACGAGCTCAGGCTGGTGAAAGAGGCTTGCCGGCCTTTCGATTTCAAATCGTTCCGTGAAGGGCATCTGACTCCCGTGTTCTTCGGCTCGGCGCTGAAGAATTTCGGCGTCAAGGATCTGCTCGATGCGTTGGCAGCTTTCGCGCCGGCGCCGCGCGCGCAGGCGTCCAGCACGCGCATCGTTGACGCGCATGAAAATGCCATGACGGCCTTCGTCTTCAAGATACAGGCCAATATGGATCCAAATCACCGTGACCGAATTGCCTTCGCGCGCCTTTGTTCAGGCAAGTTGCGCCGCGGCATGAAGGCGAAGCTCACGCGCACCGCCAAGCCGCTGACCTTGTCCACCCCCCAGTTCTTTTTTGCTCAGGACCGCGCGCTCGCCGATGAAGCCTATGCCGGCGACGTTGTTGGCATTCCCAACCACGGCACCCTTCGCATCGGGGACACGCTTACCGAGGGCGAGGATCTTGCGTTTCTCGGCGTGCCAAACTTCGCGCCGGAAATCCTGCGCCGGGTGAAGCTCGGCGATCCGATGAAAGCGAAAAAACTGAAAGAGGCGCTCCAGCAGATGGCAGAGGAGGGGGTCGTCCAGGTATTCCGTCCGCTCGACGGCGCACCGGCGCTGGTTGGAGTTGTTGGCTCCTTGCAGCTTGACGTCCTGAAGGTGCGCTTATCGGAGGAATATGGCCTCGACATCAATTTCGAGCAGCCGGAATTCCAGTTGGCACGGTGGATCAGCGCAGCTGATGGAAAGAAACTCGAGGATTTCGTGCAGGCCAATTACTCGAGCTGCGCCGAGGACCTCGACAACGACAAGGTGTTCATGGCCCGCAACCAGTTTATTCTCGATTACACCCGCGAACGCGCGCCAGGAATTTCATTCGCCGACATCAAGGACGTGAAAGACGAGGCAGCCTAGTTCAATTTCACGTTCGCGGCTTGTATCACTGGCGCCCAGCGCGCAATCTCGCCGTCCATCCGCGCGCGCAATTCTTCCGGAGAAGAGCCAACCGGCTCCATCAACTGAGCCGCGAGTTTCTCGCGCACCTCCGGTCAGTTCATGATCTCGGCTACGTCCTTGCTGATTGTATCGATAATCGGCTTGGGAGTTTTGCCGGGTGAGATCAACCCGTTCCAGGCATCTGCTTCGACGTCTATGCCAGCCTCCCTCAAGGTCGGCACATCGGGCAAATAGGGTGAGCGCCTGGCAGTGGAGACGGCGAGAATTTTCACCGTGCCTGCCGTAGCCTGAGCCGTTACCGATTGGCCGGCAGACACGCCATTTGCGCATCATTGCGGATCACTGCCGTGACAGCTTGCGGCGAGCTGGCGTACGGCACGTGCACAAGCTGCGCGCCAGCCTTCAGCGCGATGGCCTCCATAGCAAGATGCGACAGCGAGCCATTTCCGATCGAAGCGAAATTGTATTTGCCAGGATTCTTTTTTAGCAGCGAAACGAGCTCCGCTACAGAGCTGATCCCAAGCTCCGCAGTCACCACGAGGACACTCGGCTGCGTCACCAACTGAGCAATAGGCGCGATGTCCTTGCGCGGATCGTACGGCAGCCGCGAGAACAGCAACGTGTTGATTGCGAGCGGACCGCCGATGCTCACGCCGAGTGTTGACCCATCAGGCGCCGCCTTCGCCACGATATCGGTGCCGAGATTGCGGCTTGCGCCGGGCTTGTTCTCGACGAGAAATGTGCTCCCCGGGTATTTCTGCTGCATGCCTTCGGCGACCAGGTGCGCCACGATATCCGGCGTCGATCCAGGTCCAAATGGCACCACAACCCGTACGGTTTGAGTGGGCCAATCCTGGGCCGCGACTGCTGCCCCAAGTCCAAGGGACAGAAAGAGCGGTGCGATCAGACGCTTTGCCAACCGATACATTGGGGTTTCGGCCATCTAAGCTGTTGCATTCGGGAAGTGGCTTGCATTGGTTGGGGCTATCCTCTACTTGCGGCGGCAGCAAAGCGTGAGTGTATCATGGGCTTAGGCATTCTCATTCTCGGCCTGGGCGTCTTCCTGGCGACGCACGTATTCGTCTCGTTCCGCGACGCGCGCGCGAATGTGATCGCCCGAATCGGGTTGCCGACTTATCGCGGCCTGTTCGCTCTGACCTCGCTCGTGGGCCTTGTGCTGATCGTATGGGGCTTTGGGGAATACCGGGCGAGCGGACTGGTTCGGATTTGGTCGCCGCCTGCGTTCATGCGGCACATCACCATAGGGCTGATGCTGTTCGCGACAATCTTTCTCGTCGCTGCCTTTGTCCCTAGCCACCTCAAGGCACGCCTCAAGCATCCGATGCTGGCGAGCGTGAAGACCTGGGCTTTCGCGCACCTGCTCTCTAATGGCGACCTCGGCTCGATTCTGCTATTCGGCACCTTCCTCGCTTGGGGCGTCTACGCACGGATTGCCGCCAAACACCGCAGCGACCTTAAGCCAGTCGCCGAGCCGTCCGGTTGGACGAACGATGCGCTTGTTGTTGCAATCGGCGTGATCGTTTATCTCGCGCTGGGCTATGCATTCCATCCCGTTGTGATTGGTGTCCCGGTGTTCGGAAAATAACATGTCGGTCCAGGACGAAGTCCGTCGGCTTACGGCCCCAGACATACGCGCGCGCAAGGGCGGCGAGCCGATTGTCTGTCTCACCTCTTATCATGCCCACACTGCTCGCATCGTCGACGCGCATTGCGATGTGATCCTGGTCGGCGACTCGCTCGGCATGGTCATGCATGGGCTCGAGACGACGGTTCCAGTCACGCTCGAAATGATGATCCTGCAGGGTCATGCCGTGATGCGCGGTTCAAAACGAGCGCTGGTGGTCGTCGATATGCCTTTCGGTTCCTACGAAACCTCGAAGGAGCAGGCCTTTACGAATGCCGCGCGCGTCATGAAGGAAACCGGCTGCGGCGCGATCAAGGTCGAGGGAGGCAAGCGGATGGCGGAGACTATTGCCTTTCTTGCAGAACGCGGCGTGCCGGTGATGGGGCATGTCGGGCTGACCCCGCAAGCGATCAATACAATCGGGTCATTCCGGGCACAGGGCCGCGACGAAACCGACTGGGCACGCATAGAGGAAGATGCGATTTCGGTTTCACAGGCAGGCGCATTTTCAGTCGTGATTGAGGCGGTGGCCGAGCCGCTTGCGCGCAAGCTCACATCAGCGGTGTCAATTCCCACCATCGGCATTGGAGCGAGCCCAGCCTGCGATGGCCAGATTCTGGTACTTGAGGACATGCTCGGGTTGTCGCCGCGGGTGCCGAAATTCGTCAAACGCTATGGAACTCTTGGTCCCGGAATTGAGAAAGCGGTCGCGGATTACGCGGCAGAGGTGCGGTCGCGCGCCTTTCCTGGCCCAGAGCACGTTTATTCAATGAAAAGCAAGAAGAGATAAGACCCTGAAATATTAACGGTTGTCGGCTTTCGCTTTGCCTTAGGCGCGCCACATCGCTAGTTTACGGCGCAATCCGGCCCGGACGGGGTCAAAAGGCAGGTTTGGGACGATCTTGGCCGATATTTTTCATGAAGTAGACGAAGAAGTCCGGCGCGAGCGACTCAGGAAGCTGTGGGATCGCTACGGCGTCTATGTGATAGCGCTTGCCGTCCTGATTGTGGCCGGCATTGCCGCCTGGCGCGGCTATGAATACTGGGTGGCCAAAAGAGCAGCCGCTGCGGGCGCCGCTTTCGAAGCCGCGCTGACCTTGAGCGAGCAGGGCAAATTCGCCGAGGCAGAAGCTGCGCTGGCCAAGATCGCGGCTGAAGCCCCCGCAGGGTATCGCTTGCTGGCGCGCATGCGGGCAGCGGCGGCGCTCGGCCAAATCAAGCCTGCCGACGCGGTAAAAGCATACGATGAACTTTCGGCTGATGCCTCGCTTGGCGCGATCTGGCAGGATCTCGCTGCCATACGCGCCGGCATGCTGCTGGTGGACACCGCCTCGCTTGCTGACATGCGCAGGCGGCTCGATCCGGTTGCCGAGCCGGCGCGCAGTTTTCGTCACACCGCGCGGGAGCTTCTGGCCTTGTCCGCTTGGCGCAATCATGATTTGGCCGCTGCGCGGCGATATCTTGATATGATCACCGGGGACGCGGAATCGCCTGTGGGCACGCGCGCGCGTGCCGAGGTCCTCTCCGGGATGATCGCCGCTGAAGGCAAAGGTTGAGGGGTAAAGG
>DAISKM010000240.1:0-5932 GCA_036820945.1 Pseudolabrys sp. | reverse complement strand
TGCCGGGCCTGCTTGCCTGCAGAAGGTCGTCGACCAGAATGCCGCGATCGACGCCGAGACCGGCGCTGTAGGCGAGCTCGACAATGGCGCGAATGCCGGCAGCGACCACCACGAGATCGGCTTCGATTTCCGTCCCGTCCTTGAGCGCAACAACGTGTACGCGATCTTTACCGCGGATTGCGATTGTTTCGGCTTTCAGAAGCACCGAAATGCGGCGCGTTTCGAGCGCCCGTTTCAGTAGGCCTGCAGCGTGGCCATCGAGCTGACGCTCCATCAGCCGATCCATCAGATGGACCACGGTGACTTGCGAGCCGAGCTTGGCTAGCCCATACGCGGCCTCCAGCCCGAGCAGACCGCCGCCAATGACAACGGCCTTGGGAAGCCTAGCCGCCGTCGCCTGAATTGCTGCGACGTCGCCAAGCTCCCGGAAAGTCATCACACCGGGCAAATCCATCCCCGGCACCCCGATCCGAATTGGGCGTGAGCCGGTGGCGAGTACAAGCCTTGCGTATGGAAGAGTCGCGCCATCCGCGAGCCGTACGCGCCGAATGGTAGGATCAATTGCCGTCGCCGTCCGGCCATAGAGCAAGGTCACGCCTCGCTCACGCCACCAGCCCGCTGGACGCAGTTCGATGTCAGACCGCGAGACTTCCTGTGCCAGCACCGCCGACAACAGGACGCGATTGTAGGCAAGCCGCGGCTCTTCGCCGATCACAGCAACTGCAAAACGGCCGAGTGCCCGCTTTGCAAGCTCCTCCACCAGATGCACGGTGGCCATGCCGTTACCGATAATGACCAGCGGTTCGCCCACAGCGCTCCCCTCGGGGCCTGAAAGTTTCCGAACGCGCCGCGCCATTGCGGCTGTCCCGCAGCGTTGCGGGATGAGAGCAATTCTCGTCACTCATCACGCCGCCTCAACGAAACGATGGCGCTCGTACAGGAATTCAAGGACGCGCTGGCGGCACTTGAGATACGTTGCGTTTCCGGAGAGCTCCAACCTCTTGCGCGGCCGCGGCAACGGCACATCGAGAATCTCGCCGATATGCGCCGACGGGCCATTGGTCATCATGACGATGCGATCCGAGAGCAGCACGGCCTCGTCGACGTCGTGAGTGATCATCATCACCGTGTTGCCGAGCTTCTGGTGCAATGCCATCACCGAGTCCTGCAGATGAGCGCGTGTCAGAGCGTCGAGGGCCCCAAAGGGTTCGTCGAGGAGAAGAACCTTGGGCTCCATCGCCAGCGCCCTGGCAATGCCGACCCGTTGCTTCATGCCGCCGGAGATCTCGGCCGGTCTCTTGTCCTTGGCATGCGTCATCTGCACGAGGCCAAGATTGTGCATCGTCCATTCGTGCCGCTCGGCGCGCGACTTGCTGCCCGAAAAGACTTTGTCCACCGCGAGCCGGACGTTGTCGTAGACGGTCAGCCACGGCAGCAGGCTGTGGTTCTGAAAGACCACCGCACGATCGGGGCCTGGCTCGTCGACGAAGCGGCCTTCGAGCAGCACGCCGCCCTCTGTTGCAGGCACAAGGCCGGCAACGATGTTGAGCAGAGTTGATTTCCCGCAACCGGAGTGACCGATGATGGAAACGTACTCGCCCTCCGCGACGTCGAGCGTGATGTCCTTGAGCACGTTCGACTCGATATTGCCGCGCTTGAAGATCTTCGCCACGTGATCGATCTTGCAATAAGGGATCATGGGTGTTCCTCAGTTGGCCGCAGTGCCGCGCGTGACAATCGAAGCGACCCCCGCGACCATTCTGTCGAGCACGAACCCGACCAGGCCAACATAGATCAGGGCCAGAATGATTTCGGAGATGTGGGAGGAATTCCACGCATCCCAGATGAAGAAGCCGATGCCGACACCGCCGATAAGCATTTCGGCGGCGACGATTGCCAGCCAGGACAGGCCGATACCGATGCGCAGCCCGGTGAAGATGTACGGCGCGGCTGACGGCACCATGATCTTCACGAAAAATTCGAACGGATTGAGCCGCAGCACTGCGGCGACGTTGCGATAGTCCTGCGGGATGTTGCGGATGCCGACCGCCGTGTTGATGATGATCGGCCAGATGGCGGTAATGAAAATGACAAAGATTGCCGCGGGTTGCCCCTGTCTGAACGCGGCCAGCGATAATGGCAGCCAGGCAAGCGGCGGGACCGTGCGTAACACCTGGAAAATCGGATCGAGGCCGCGCATGGCCCACATCGACTGCCCCACCAGCGTGCCGAGCGCCACGCCGGCGACTGCTGCCATTGCGTAACCCATCGCAACGCGCTGAAGGCTTGCCGACAGATGCCAGAACAAGCCCTTATCAATGCCGCCGCGATCGAAGAACGGGTCGAAGATCAGCTCCCTCGTATCGCGAAGCAACTTCGATGGCGGCGGCAGCGTCGACCCCGCTTGGCGGCAGATCAGTTCCCAGACCGCCATCACCACCGCAATGACAATCAGTGGCGGCACCACACGCGCGACGGTCGCAGTGCCCGCATCGATCAGCTTCGTCTTCAAGCCAAGACGTTTCGAAGGCAACACAACGACGACCGGTTCGCTGGCAACCGCCTGGATGGGCGGTGACGCGGCCGCCATCACTTCGGACTTCAGTGGAATGTTCATTCCGCAGATTCTCCGTGGCTTCGGATATGGGCCTTACACTTCGGCACGCTTGATGCTCAGGCTCTTCAGGTACGCAGTCGGGTTCGCCGGATCAAAAACTTTGCCGTCGAAGAATGTTTCTACGCCGCGCGACGTCGACGCCGGAATCTCGGCGGTGGCAACGCCCAACGTTTTTGCGGCGTCGCGCCACATATCTTCGCGATTGACCTTCTTGATCAGCGCCTGGGTGTCGAGGGTCGGCTCAAACTTGGCCCAGCGGATGTCTTCGGTGAGGAACCAGAGTTCGTGGCTCTGGAACGGATAGGAGGCATGGTCCTTCCAATACTTCATTATGTGAGGAGAGTTCTCGACCACCTTGGCTGGCAGGCCGTAGTCGAATTTGCCGTTGGTGCGGTCGATGATGTCTTCGATCGGCGCGTTGATCCATTGCCGTTTCGCCATGATGGCAGCGAGCTCTTGACGGTTTTCCAGCTTGTCGCACCACTGCTGCGCCTCCATCACAGCCATCAGCAGCGCTTTCGCTGAATTTGGATTCTTGTCCACCCAGGACGCGCGCAGCGCGAACGATTTTTCCGGATGCTTGTTCCAAAGCTCTCCAGTCGTGATTGCGGTGTAGCCGATGTTCTGATGGACAAGCTGTAGATTCCACGGCTCGCAGACGCAGAAGCAATCCATGGTGCCGACCTTCATGTTTGCCACCATTTGCGGAGGCGGCACCGTGATAGTTTCGATGTCCTTGTCCGGGTCAACGCCGCCGGCGGCGAGCCAATAGCGAATCCACAGGTCGTGCGTGCCGCCAGGAAAAGTCATCGCCGCCTTCACCGGCCTGCCCGACGCTTTTTTCTTTTCCAGCGCTTCTTTGAAAGGTCTGGTGTCGAGTCCGATCTTGAGGTCGGCATATTCCTTTGCAACCGAAATACATTGTCCATCGAGTTGCAGCCGCGCGAGGATGTACATCGGCGTCGGCACGTTATTCTGGGTGACCTTGCCGGAGGAAATCAGATACGGCATCGGCGTGAGAATGTGCGCGCCGTCGATGCCGTTGGCCTCACCGCCAAGCACGAGATTGTCGCGCGTCGCGCCCCATGACGCCTGCTTGGCGACTTCGACGTCGGGCATGCCGTATTTCGCGAACAAGCCTTTCTCTTTCGCCACGAAAAGGGGTCCAGCATCGGTGAGAGCGATGAAGCCCAGCGTTGCTTTCGTGACCTCCGGCCCTGCCGCCTGCGCGGTATGAACGCCGAAGGGAAATTGCGTATTGACCGCTCCGAGCAGCGCAGCGGTTCCTGCGCCCGCCTTGAGAAATGAACGGCGGCTGAAACCACGCTGATTGCTTCCCTGCTTGATCGTCATCGTCTTCGTCGTCCTTCCGTTCGTGTTGCCCCGGTCGATACCCGCCACGCTGTTTCTTCGCTCACTCTTGCAGTCGCCAACAAAAAAGCCGCGAACCTGAAGCGCGCCATTGCGCATTCCTCGGGACGGCGGCGTTGCAATCGGCCCGTCATTGGACCCGAAGGCACGCACTGATGCGCACCTTCGACTGACTTCAATTCAAATGGCGTGCCAACTCGACGAAAACGTGAAATATCTAGCAAACTCAGGTGTTTAAGGCCAAGGCCGGATTACAGTTTCAGGATGCAGTCTGCGATTCGTTGCCCAGATCCGGCGCAAACTGCGGAATATTTGTGCAACGCAATATCAGCGAACGATCGTGAGCCGGGGCTGTTGCGGGCGCCTTCTGTGCCAGGCCGAGAGATAGCCGTCGAGATTGCTGGCATCGAATTCAGGACCAACAAATGCGCCGATATTCCCACCATGAGCTGGCGAGGGGGCAAGCCCCAGTGCGCCGTCATAGAGATCAGCGCGAAACACACGTTCCGCCTTGATGCGCAGCTCATCCGACAAGGGTGCTTGGCCCCAACGCACAATCTGCGCGTAAGCCCAGGCAGCTTGAACCGGATCGGGGCGGTTCGCGTCATCACCGCCGATAACAATGTAGCGATCGGATTTGCGCGTTTTGCCGTCGGGCATCGTCTTGAGATTGCCGGTCAGAGTACGGACCACAAGCTCGTGAGATATGCCGAGGCGTTGCGCGACGATGTGCGCCACGCTGGTGCGATTGTCTGCCCTGATTGCGAATTCGCTGGCGCGGGCCATGGCACGGATGAGCGCGACGAGCGCGTCGGGATTCTCGTCCGCCCAGCTCTCGCGCAACGCCAACGCCTTTTCTGAGGCGCGGGTCATGATCTCGCAGCCGAAGTGCAGAATGCTGCCGACGCCCAGATCAACGGCCACCGAATTCCATGGCGCGCCGACGCAGAAAGCGTCGACATGCCCACTGGCAAGGCTTTCCACCATGTACGGCGGCGGCAGCACCACGAGGCGCACATCCTCATCGGGATCTACGCCTCCTGCTGCCATCCAACACCGAAGCTGATAGTTGTGATTGGAGAACGGAAACGTCATCCCAAAAGTGAGCGGCTCGAAGCCGCGCGCTTTGCGTTCTCCAATGACACGAGCAAGCGCCCGCGCCGATACTTTGGGATCGCTAAGGCCACCATCGGCCGCATTGGACAGCATCGCGAAGAGTCGCGGCGACACCGTAATGGCATTGCCGTTGATGCCGAGATTGAAGGGCACAACGAGCGGCACCCGCACGTGTCCGATGCCAAGGCTCGAAGCGATCGCGACCGGAGACAAAAGGTGCGCGGCATCGAACAGACCGATGTTCAACTTGTCGCGCACGTTTGACCATGACACCTCGCGGACCAGCTCAACAGTCAGCCCTTCTGCGGCGGCAAAGCCCTGATCGACCGCGACAAGGAGGACCGTGGCATCGACCAGCGGGATAAAGCCGATCCGAAGCTTCTCGCTCATTTGAGCAACTCCGCTGCCGTCAGAACGGATTGGGCGATCTCCACGATCTTCTGGTTTTCCTTCATGGCAGTGGTGCGCAGCAGCGCATAAGCCTGCTCTTCGCTCAGCTTTCTCGCCTGCATGAGCACGCCCTTCGCTCGATCGATGATCTTGCGTTCCTCGAGCGCTCCCTTGGCATGATCGAGTTCGGCTTGCAGGCGGGCAAACGCGTTAAACCGCGAAATGCAAAGATCGAGGATGTTGGTAACACGTTCCTTCTTGAGCCCGTCGACGATGTATGCGGAGACGCCCGCATCGACCGCTGCCTGGATCGAGGCGCTGTCGCTCTGATCGACGAACATTGCGACCGGACGTTTCACCACCCGGCTCATTTGAAACATCTGCTCGAGCACGTCACGGCTAGGATTTTCCAAGTCGATTAGGATGACGTCCGGATCG
>DAISKM010000239.1:0-5937 GCA_036820945.1 Pseudolabrys sp. | reverse complement strand
CATTCCTGACCGCCAGAACAAGAACACGCTCATAAACGGCGCGAATCCAACGGACGACGAATGTCTCGATCTCGGGCACTCGGTCCGGCAACAGGATCGAAGCCATCACGGGCGTCACCGTGAACGTCGCAATCACCGCGCCAAGCAGAGCGTAAGCATAGGTGCGCGACATCGGTCCGAAGATTTGTCCCTCGACTCCCTGCATCGTGAAGAGCGGCAGGAACGCCGCAATCGTAATTACGACCGAGAAGAAGATGGGCTTGTCGACCTCGACAGCGGCCGCGAGGATTCGATGCAAGCGGTCGGAACGGTTTAAGTCAGTCGGATGACGCGCCGCGTGGTGCGCGAGATGGCGGAAAATATTTTCCACCATGATGACGGTGCCGTCGACGATGATGCCGAGGTCTATTGCGCCGACGGAAAGCAGGTTGGCTGATTCGCCGCGCAGCACGGTAATGATGACGGCAAGGAACAAGGCGACGGGGATCGTCGCCGAGACTACGAGCGCGCAGCGCAAGTCTCCCAGGAATATCCATTGAATTAGGAAGATCAGGGCTATGCCGAAGAGCATATTGTGCAACACGGTTCGCACGGTGATCGCAACCAGATCGCCGCGATCGTAAAAGGGCTCGATCATCACTCCAGGAGGGAGGGAACCATCACTATTGATGCGCTCGATGGCCGCCCGAACGCGCTGGACGACATCCATGGTCCGCTCGAGTTTTTGCATCAGCACGATGCCGAAGAGGATGTCATCCTGGTTGTCGCGCGCGGCAATTCCGAGCCGCGGGGTGAAACCGACCTGGTTACGGGCAATATCAGACAGCACAACGGGCAAGCCGCCCTGCTGACTCACCACGATATTGTTTATGTCGCTGATCGAGCCGAGTACGCCGATGCCGCGCACATTGACCGACTGTTCGCCAACCGCGATGGTCCGCCCGCCGACATTGGCATTGCTGGTCGAGATTGCGTTGATGATTTGCGGCAAGGTAAGGCCATAGGCCCGCATGCGGTCGAGATTGATTTCGGCCTGATATTCCTTGGTCTTGCCCCCCATCACGACGATGTCGGCAACCCCCGGCACGATGCGCAACTTTCGCTCGACCACCCAATCCTGGATCGTCTTAAGCTGGGTCAGGTCCATGCCGGGTGGACCTTTGAGCTGATAGCGCAGGATTTCGCTGATTCCGCCGGCCGGCGAAATCACCGGCGTTACCGTCGCCGGCAACGTCGCGTCCTTCAGCCGGTTGGTGACCTGCTGCCGTACGAAATTGTAATCGCGGCCATACTCGAATTGCAGTCGAATGAAGCCGAGCGCGAACACGGTGTTCGAGCGGATGTAAGTGAGACCGGGCGTGCTCGCGACCGCGATTTCGAGCGGGATGGTGACATAACGCTCGACCTCCTCAGGCGACTGGCCGGGATACTGCGCGATAATTTCGATAATCGGCGGCGCGGGGTCGGGGTAAGCCTCGACGTTGAGGGCGGTGAACGCCGCGTAGCCAATAGCGATAAAAACCACGAAACCCACTAGCGCCAGCGGCCGCCGCGACAGGCAGAACGTCATCAGACTACGCAACATTGGATGTCAGCTTCCAGCTGCGGCGCGATCGACGAACAGGCTACCCCTGCTCACGATATTTTCGCCGTCACGCAGCCCATCGAGGACCTGAATCATCGGTCCGTTCGACAAGCCGGTGTTGATCTCGCGCCGCTCTACGGACTTGTCGGGCCGCGCAACCCAGACATGGGTCGATTTTCCGTCATAAATGATTGCCTCGCGCGGCACCGCCGGCGAGGTGTCTCCTTCGCCGGTCAGAATGGTTACGTTTGCAAACATTTCCGGACGGAGGAGTCGTTGCGAATTATCGATTGTCGCACGCACCAGCAGCCGGCGAGTCCCGGTATCGAGTGAAGTTGCAACGAATGCAATGTTGGCAGTGAACACGCGATTGGGATAGGCGAGGACCGTGAAGTAAACCGCCTGGCCGGCTTTGACGTTCGGTGCTTCGGATTCCCGAACGTAGGCCACCAGCCAAACGGTGGAGAGGTCGCCGATGATGAAAGTCGGATCACTCGCGCTCGTGTTCTGCGACGACGTGTTGACGTACTGTCCGGGTCCAACCTTGCGCTGAATGACCGTGCCGACGATCGGCGAATAGATCGTCATGTGCGGACTCACCGCGCCGGTATCGTTGAATTTCGTTATTTCATCGTCAGTCATGCCGAGAATTCGCAACCGGTTGCGCACCATTTCCACTGATGTCTGCGTGGCACGCACGTCGTTCTCGGCTGCACGCGTTATTGCCTGTGCCTGCTGCAAGTCCCGCAAGGATCCGGCGCGCGAATCAAACAGGGTCTTGTTCTGCTGTTCGACGATCTTCGCCAGTTCGAGTGCCGAGCGCGCCTTGTTCAATCCGGCGATCGCGTTGATGAAATCGTTCTGCGCCTGCACCATATCCGGTGCCTCGACGATGAAGAGCGGCTGCCCTGCCTTCACCGCGTCCCCGGGTTTAGCCAGCAGCTTGATCACTCGTCCGGAGTAGGGAGAGAACACCAGCGTTGCGCGGTCCTCGTCGACGGCAATCTTGCCCTCGGTGAGATGCTCGGATCGAAACACGACGGCCCTAACAGGGGCTGTCGTCAAACTGGCCCATTGCTTCGGTGTCGGGTAATACAGCGCACCGACATGACGCCCCTCGGTCGAGGCCTGCTCTACGCCATTGGCGCTCGGCGCTCGGGTCGTCACTGGAACCATCAGCCACGCGCCGACTATCAACACGACTGCAGCGATCACGCCGTTGCGTGCGCTCGCCTGCGGTCGCGCGTTGAGCCGCGCCAAAATCTTTCCGGCAACGCGATCCAAAAACCGTACCTCGGTCTACTTATCGCGAGCGTTATAGTGAATTGGCGGAGCGTTACGGCATTACCGCGAAATAAACATTTCACCTCAGTAAATCGGGCTCGCGCCGCGCCCCGGGTGTGCGCGCGGGCGACTTCGGCAGGCCGATTTCATTGTCATAAACCCGTGGTTTCATGGGCAAACCAAATTGCGCGGCGTCCTGCCGCAGGTATGCTCCGAGCATTGCCCAAGTGATGAGGTATGGGGAGCGGTCTTGCGGTGCAAAAACAGCTCACGTGGGCGGTAATGTACCTGGATCGCCTCTTATTTCCGCACGCGATAGTTGCGCTTTGTGTGGTCGCCAGTTGCGGGCCGCTATGGGCGCAAAATGGCACCGACGACAGTGGCATCACGGAGCCTTCGATCGCGACGAGCCTGCCCTACCACGGCGATCCGTTTGGCACCCGCAAATCGCTCTACGATCGCGGCGTTTCGTACAACCTCATCTACACCAATGATGTCCTGGGCAATATGTCCGGGGGCCTTCGGCGCGGCACGATCGATCAGGGCAAGCTGGAAGCGCAGCTGTTGATCGATCTTGAGAACCTGGCCGGATGGAAAGACTGGACTTTCTATGCCAATGCATTTGGAATTTATAACAGCGGCCGTATCCGTCGCGACTATGTCGGCGGCATGAATACGATCGCGGCGATTGAAGCCGACCCCAGTGTGCGATTGTCCGAATTGTGGCTCGAACGATGGGTTGGACCGGTCAGCTTCAGATTTGGCCAGCTCGCCGCCGACGCCGAATTCTTCTACAGCGATCTGAGTGTGCTATTTCTGCAGAGCGACTGGCCTACGATCGCGGCAGTTAATCTTCCGGGCGGAGGCCCCGCCTACCCGTTATCGACGCCGGGTGTGCGGATAAAATACGAGTTTCCAAAAGATGCATCATTCTTATTCGCGATCTTCAATGGGGATCCCGCCGGCCCCTGTCCGGGCGATCCTGACACCTGCAACCGCTATGGACTGAATTTTCGTCTGCAGGATCCGGCATTCATGATCGGCGAACTGCAGTTTCGGAGAAATCGCGGCAAGGACGACACCGGACTTGCAACGACTTTGAAGATCGGCGCCTGGAGTCATCTTGGACAGTTCGCTGATCAACGCTTTGCCAACAACGGTGCGTTGTTGGCCAGCCCGGCTAGCAGCGGCGTGCCCCTTATGCATCGTGGCGATTACGGGATTTACGGAGTCATCGATCAGCAACTCTATCGTAGGAAAGATGGTGACGGCGACAGCGGCGTTTCGGTGTTCGGTCGCGGATCGGTAAGTCCTTCCGACCGCAATCAGGTCAATTTCTATCTTGACGGTGGGATTGTTTTCAAAGGCATGGTGCCAAATCGGCCAAACGACAGCTTCGGCGCGGCCATCATCTACGCTCGTTTTTCCGACAGTATTCGTGCCTTCGATCAGGATCAGATCAATTTCGGGACCCTTTCGACGCCGCCTCGCGACTATGAAGCCAATCTCGAGCTTACTTATGCTGCCCAGATCGTACCGGGCTGGACTATCCAACCGGTGTACACTTATATCTGGCATCCGAGCGGCACTGGCGTCCGTCTTCCCGATGCACAAGTCGCCGGCTTTCGTTCGGTCATCAGATTCTGAAAAGGCCGACCCGCCCGGACGGGGACATGCCGGGCGGGTCGTTCAGATCGGCGCGAGGATGGGCGGGACAGGCGCCGATCCAACGGACACGAACTTAGTAGTCGCAAACCCGGATCAGGCGCACGTTGCCCCAGCGGTCATAACGCTCGACGAGACGGCACGATGGCGCGACGTACACGGGAGTGGCATAGGCGCTCGAAACGGCGGCAGCACCGATCAATGCGCCGGCGGCAAATCCTATTCCGACGCCTCTGCCCCAGTGAGAATGGGCCTGGGCACTGCCGCTGGTGATGGCAAGGCTGCCCGCGAGTGTCAGCGCGGCGATGGTAGCTGCGGTGATCTTGGACTTGGTCATGGCGGTCTCCATCCTGCTAAATTCAGGCGGCGCGCAACGGCCGCGATATGCATGGGTCGCGCCGGCGCGTGAAAAGGTTCAATGGAGTTTCGCGGGCGGGATTGTCTCCCGCGCGGAGCACCGAGAAAGCGGCTGGATGACGAGATTTTCCTTTCTTTTATTGGCCTTTTTGGCCCTGTCGGCCGGCGAGGCGGGGGCGCTTGACCAGGTCCGTTTCGGCACCAACTGGGTGGCGGAGGCCGAGCATGGCGGTTTTTATCAGGCCCTGGCCGACGGCACTTATAAAAAATATGGCCTTGATGTCGTCATCGTGCCGGGCGGGCCGAACACGAACAACCGGATACTGCTGCCGGTCGGTCGGCTCGACTTTTATATGAGCGCCAATTCGCTGCAGTCATTCGACGCAGTCGAAAACAACATCCCGACCGTCGCCGTGGCCGCGAGTTTTCAAAAAGATCCTCAGGTGTTTGTCGCACATCCGGACGTGACGAAACTCGATGATCTGAAAACACGCACGTTGTTCGTCTCCAAGGAGGGGATGACGACTTATTTTCAGTGGCTCAAAACGGAGCTCGGCTTCAATGAATCGAAGGTGAAGCCTTACACGTTCAATCCCCAGCCTTTCCTTGCCGACAACAGCTCCGCGATGCAGGGCTACGTTACATCCGAGCCCTTCGCCATCGAACGTCAGGGCGGCTTCAAACCCGCGGTGTTCCTGCTCGCCGATTATGGCTTTGACGCTTATTCGACTCTGATCGAGACACGCCGCGACCTGGTCGAGAAACGGCCCGACGTCGTGCAACGGTTTGTCGATGCGTCGGCGATCGGCTGGTACAACTACATTTATGGCGACAGCCGTCCGGGAAACGACCTGATCAAGAAAATGAATCCGGAAATGACCGATGCCCTGCTGGCCTATTCGATCGCCAGGATGAAGGACTATGGCATCGTTGATTCCGGCGATTCGCTGAAGCTAGGCATCGGTGCGATGACGGACGCCAAATGGAAAAGCTTTTTCGACAAGATGGTGCGCGCCGGCGTTGTGAAGGCGGGCACCGACTACAAA
>DAISKM010000238.1:0-5942 GCA_036820945.1 Pseudolabrys sp. | reverse complement strand
CCGAGGTCGAGGTGAAGGAGCGCAAGGATCGCGTCGATGACGCGATGCATGCGACTCGCGCCGCGGTCGAGGAAGGCATCCTGCCGGGCGGCGGCGTCGCACTCTTGCGGGCGGTCGATGGTCTCAAGCGTCTTCGCCCGGAAAACGAGGACCAGAGGCACGGTGTCGAAATCGTCCGCAAGGCGCTGCAGACCCCGGCGCGCCAAATCGCGGTCAATGCAGGCGCCGATGGCTCGGTCGTGGTCGGCAAGATCATGGAGAAGGACCAGTACTCCTACGGCTACGACGCGCAGACCGGCGAGTACGGCAACCTTGTGACCAAGGGCATCATCGACCCGACCAAGGTCGTGCGCACGGCCCTGCAGGACGCGGCTTCGATTGCCGGCCTGCTGATCACCACGGAAGCCATGGTCGCCGAAGTGCCGAAGAAGAAAGAGGCGATGCCGGCCATGCCTCCGGGCGGCGGCATGGACTTCTAAGCTCGGCGAGCTCAACGCGAAATGCAAAGGCCCGGGAGGAAAATCCCGGGCCTTTTGTATTTTCTGCCGTCATGCCCGCGCTTGTCGCGGGCATCCATGTCTGCTTGCCTTTCGCAAAGACGTGGATGGCCGGGACAAGCCCGGCCATGACGAACGACGGAAGATCAAAAAGCAACGACCACACACGAAAAGGCGCGCGTTCATCCGGCGTCGCCTCCTCGCTAGTGGCCGTCGTGGCGACAAAACAAATACGCATCGCCACTTGCAAATCACATTATACGCCTGACATGACGTCAGAATGACAAAGCGGCAAGGCAATATATACGCCGGGATAGGAGGTTGGACCTACGAGCCCTGGCGCGGCGTCTTTTATCCCAAAGGGTTGCCGCATGCGCGCGAGCTCGAGTACGCCGGGGAGCACCTGACCTCGATCGAGATCAACGGCACCTTCTACCGCACCCAGAGGCCGGCGACCTTTCGCAAATGGGCGTCCGAGGTGCCCGAGCGATTTGTCTTTTCGGTAAAGGGTCCCCGCTATGCGGTGAACCGTCGCGCGCTCAAGGAGGCGGGCGACTCGATCAAGCATTTCCTGAACTCCGGGGTGACGGAGCTCGGCGCTCGCCTCGGCCCCCTCCTCTGGCAATTCGCGCCGTTCAAGAAATTCGACGAAGCAGATTTCGGCGGCTTTCTCGAGTTGCTGCCAAAGACATTCGATGGACATGCGCTGCGTCACGTGGTGGAGGTTCGGCACGATAGCTTCAAGACCCCGGCTTTTATTGCACTGCTTCGGCAATTCGAAATGCCGGTGGTCTTCGCCGAACATGAAACCTATCCTGCCATTGCTGACGTCACCGGGGACTTTGTTTACGCGCGGTTGCAAAAGGGCGATGAGAAACTCAAGGACGGCTACCCGCCGAAGGCGCTAGATGCCTGGGCCACTCGTGCCAAAACCTGGTCGCAAGGCGCAGAGCCGAAGGATCTGACGCGCGTTGCAAAGGAAAGCGCAAAGAAGGAGCCGCGCGATGTTTTTATGTATTTCATACACGAGGCCAAGGTGCGCGCGCCGGCTGCCGCCATGGCGCTGATCGAAAGATTGAAATGAAAATGAAAACAAGAACGAGACGAGCGAGAACGCATCCTCTGTTCACAATTGGATACGAGCAGGCAAAACCAGCCGCGGTTCTCAACGAGCTCACACGCGCACAGATTGAGTTGCTGGTCGATACGCGGGCCGTTGCCACCTCACGTCGGCCCGGCTTTTCCAAGCGTCAGCTCGCGGCCGCGCTCGAGGAAACCGGAATAAGCTATATCCATCTGCAGAAGCTCGGCACTCCGGCTGAAGGTCGTGCGGCGGCGCGCGGCGGCGACACCGACGCCCTATGGCGCATTTACGACAAGCACATCCGGAAGCCTGAAGCGCAGCAAGAACTCGGCGAGCTGATCGCGCTGATCAAGTCAGGCAAGCGCATCGCATTGCTTTGCTACTGTCGTGACCCGAAAACCTGTCACCGCAGCCGCATCGTTGCAAATGTCAGAAAACGAATGATGGTCAAGGTCGCTGACCTCGTGCCGCCCCTGTTTTGATCATTCGGCGGGCTGGGGGGACCGCTGCTTGCCCTCGACGTTGATGATCATCGCAACCAGCGCCAGCGTGGCGAGGAAGAGCAGGAGCGCGATGACGGCGTTGACGCCCAGCACAAGCGCAAAGCCGCCGCTCTCGTGCAGGATCGAAATCATTCCGATGGCGGCGCCGGCGCTGATGAACAGCAGGAAGTAGCGCACAGCGTAGACTCGCCCGCGCCATGCATCGGCCGTGTAACGAGCCATGATCATGTCGTTTACGGTGACCTGGCCGTAGATCGCGGCGACCGCAATCGCGAGTGCGATCAGAAGAGCGATGCCGCTGGAATAGGCGGCCCACAAGTTGCCAAGGAAACCGAGCGCCGTTACCGCCGCGAATATCACGTGCGGCGGAACCCATTCGACCAGGCGCCCGACTGTCAATTGAGCCAACGCCCCACATATGAGCACTGCCGTCGCGATTGTGCCGACGAGAACCAGTGGCAACGCGCTGGAAAGACGCTCATCGACAATCTTCGGCAAGGCAATGGTCAGCACATTGAAGGTCAGCCCGGCGCTCAGAGCGATCACGATAAAAAGCCCGAACAACAGCACGGCAAGCCGCGGCGTAAGCGGGACTGCCGGCGTGGACTCGCGGGTCTTGGCGTGGTGACGATCGTCCGGCGTGATCCAGAGGTAAAAGATTCCAGTGGCCACGAGAACCGCAGCCGGCGCGAAAAACGCCGCGCGCCATCCAAACCAGGTGGCAAGTGCCGCGCTGATGCCGGCGGCGAGCGATACACCGAGGTTGCCGCAGACACCATTGAAAGCGAGCGTTCGACCGCGTGCGTTCGAGGCCTCGATCAGCATCGCCATGCCGACCGGATGATAGATCGAGGCGAACATGCCCAAGGCAAACATCGCCACCGCCAATGCTGCGAGATTGGGCGCGAGTCCGGCGCCGGCGAGCGACAGCCCGCAGCCGATATAGAAGGCCGTCATCATGTTGCGTCGGCTCCAACGGTCCGCGAGCCAGCCCGCCGGCAGCGAGAACAGGCCAAAGGCGATAAAGGCCGTGCTCGATAGCGCGATCAACTCGCTGTAGGGCCGCTGATAGACGACCTCCAGCCCGATAACCACGGTCGGGTAGATCAGCAGCACAAAATGGTCGAGCGCGTGCGCCCAATTCAGGAAGGCAATTGAGCGCTGGCGGTCCTCGGCACTCTCTTTGGCAGCGGTCATCGGATTTCCGTTCGGCATTGCGACTCTAGTGGATCCATATACCCATTGAACGCGATTGTCCCGGCCGGCTGGTGCAACCCTCCCCCGCTCGGGGGACGCTATAGCGCGAAAGTTGTGCAATCGTCTGATTGCAATTTAATAGTTGTCCACGTCCGAGTAGCTGGGATGCGTTCCAGACGGCGCGTATCCGCGACGGCAATCGTCGTCGCGATGTTTGTTTTTTGCCTGGGCGCCGTGACTGGCCGAGCACGAGATGGCGACGACGAGGACGCCCGCATCATGCTGTTCTCCGGGCGCGACCTCTGGCGCCACGGCGGCTTTGTCCATGGCGGATTTGTAATTGCTCCAAGTGGCTTTGATCACGACGGACTGCTTCTGAAACTTCTGTTTTCGGGCGGCGTCTATCGGTACAGAGCGAGCGACCTCGGAGATCGGCATGTCATCGGCGTCGGAGTGATATCCCAGGTGTTGCCGGGTTGGCGGATCAAACGCGGAAATGCCGAATTCAAACTTTTCTTCGGACCCGAAGCTCAGAAGCACTATCTTTTCCCAGACGATCCATCCAACCGGCTGCGCGGCAGCTCAATCGGCCTGCGGATCGCGGCCGAACTCTGGTACGAGCCGACGCCGGAAACGATGCTTGCGGCCGATGTCTCGCTGTCATCGATTGCAACCGAAAATTCGGCGCGCGTGGCCTACGGCTGGCGCATTCTCAATGAGCTGCTGGGAGGAATCTATGCGGTCCGGAAACACAATATTTCGGCTCACATGGCTACCGGAATTTGCGCGTCGGCGCGCACATCACAAGCATGAAGGCCGAGGACACCGAATGGTCGGCCGCGACAGGCTGGGCGTGGGACTCGCAGGCCCGTGCCAGCCCCTACGTGCGCATCAATGTTCTGAAACGACTGTGACCTAGTCGAGCGTGCGGCGGAACCTGGTGACCGCAATGGTCATCGCCACCAGCATGAGAACAAACATCGCGATCGCATCATAGCGAAGATCGGACAGGTTGGAGCCCTTGAGCATGATCGAACGCACGATGCGGAGAAAATGCGTCAACGGCAATGCCTCGCCGATATATTGCGCCCAGATCGGCATGCCTGCGAACGGGAACATGAATCCTGACAGCAAAATGTTCGGCAGGAAGAACATCATCGACATTTGCATCGCTTGCAATTGATTCTGCGCGATCGTCGAGAAGGTGTAGCCGATCGACAGGTTGGTGGCGATGAACAATGTGCTGAGAAGCGCCAGCATCGCCAGGTTGCCGAGGATTGGAACCCCAAACAGCAGAACGCCAATCGAGATGATCATGCTCGCCTGCACCACACCGACAAACACATAGGGAATGATCTTGCCGAGCATGATCTCAACCGGCGTGATCGGCATGGACAGCAGATTTTCCATGGTCCCGCGCTCGATCTCCCGCGTCACAGAAAGGGCGGTGAAAATCAGCATCGTCATCGTGAGGATCGTGCCCACCAGGCCCGGCACGATGTTGAGCTGAGTAAGCGCCGCGGGATTGTAACGGGCATGAGTACGGATTTCGAACGGCATCTCGGGGCGGTTAGGGACGTCCCGATCATGCGATAGCGACGTTTGAAGGACCTCGCTCAGCGCGCTCAGCGCCGTTCCGGAGGCGACGGGGTCGGTGGCGTCTGCAATAACCAGCATGGCGGGCTTGTCGCCCCGGCGCACCGAGCGTTCGAAATTCGCCGGAAATTCGATCGCGAACAGCACATCGCCCGACGCGAGCAGCTGGTCGACCTCGGCCTCGCTGCGCGGCAGACGGGTGACCCTGAAGTATTTGGTATTTTCCAGCGCAGCCAGGATAGAGCGTGACAGATCGCTGCTTTCCTGCATCAGCACGGCCGTCGGCAAGTTGCGCGGGGTGGTGTTGATGGCGTAGCCGAACAACAAGAGCTGTATCAGCGGGATCATGATGATCATGGCAAATGAGACCCGGTCGCGCTTGAGCTGGATGAACTCCTTCACAAGCATGGCCCAGGTCTTGCGCCAGAAGCCCTCGCCGGGAAGTCGACGCGCCGCTTGTGCAGGCGGGAGCAAATGCGTCATTGGAAATTGTCCCGCGCCTTGCTCATCAGGTCGATGAACACGTCCTCGAGAGACGGTTCCGATCGTTTCCAGTCGAGCCCTTTGCGTTTTCTGTAGGGGTCGATGGCAGCTTCCAGTGCGTCGGCATCGCGTCCGGACACATGCAGGCTGGTGCCGAACGGTGCCACCATGTCTATGCCCGGCTTGCCGGTGAGTTCAGTGGTCAGATCAGCGAGACCCTCTCCATTTGCCGAGCTCACCACGTAAGTTGTGAGATGAGACGATGCGATCACCTGGTCAACGGTCCCGCGCGCGAGCAACTCACCGAACGCGATGTACGCGATCTCGTGACACCGCTCGGCTTCATCCATGTAATGTGTAGACACAAGCACGGTCAGTCCGTCGGCCGCCAATGCGTGAATCTCGTTCCAAAACTCCCGTCTTGCCTTCGGATCGACCCCGGCGGTGGGCTCGTCGAGGAGCAGCAGTTGCGGGCTCGGCAGCGTGCAGGCGCCAAGTGCCAATCGCTGCTTCCACCCGCCCGAGAGTTCGGCCGCGAGCTGCTCCTCCCGCCCCGTAAGACCAAGCCGCTCGATCGCACCG
>DAISKM010000237.1:0-5948 GCA_036820945.1 Pseudolabrys sp. | reverse complement strand
CGTAAACAGAACGAGGAATTGCCTCAATGTAGTTGCGCAACAACGTTCGCAACCCTAGCAGGCCGAGCGGTCGTTCAGGCGGTTCAAAGGGAACGAAATCGGGGTCGGTAAACACGCACCTCACCAATTGGTCTTTTCAGTTAGGCTCAATATTGTCGGAGCTTTCTTCATATAATGTCCGCTATTGGCACAAGCGGACATTTCTTTTGAACCGCTGAATGTCCGCTATTGCACGAAGGAGGCGATGCGCCAGAACACTGGCCACGAACAAACAGACTGCTCAGCTTCTCAGACTGCAAGGATTCATGGCACGGCCGCAACCACCATAACTTCGACGAGCATCCCTGGTCGCCAAAAGTCGGTCGTGAGGCAAGCCCGCGCCGGAGGGTTTGCCGGATCGACCCACTCGTTCCAAACAGAATTATGATCTTCGAACAGACGCATGTCAGCGATCCAGACCTGGGCGCTTAGTAGCTGTGATTTGTCGGCTCCAACGAGGTTGAGAAGCTCATCGACCCGTCGCAGCACTTGAGCAGTCTGCGTTTTGATATCGCCGACAATCGGGTTGGGGGTGATGCCGGCGAAATAGGCGACGTTGCCGTGAACGACTGCCTGGCTGATGATCGGCTGACCGCGATTGTCGTCTGATATCTTTCTAATTTCGTGGCGTATGATCGACATGATATTCCTTTCCCTGTGGATCGAGTGCGTCGGGTGGCAGTCCTGGCGTCATCACCAAAGCGGCCGAGGGTGTTTCGCCGACCTTTTTGGGGCCGCTTACTCGAATGGAAGCATGACGATCGAGCCCGTTGTCTTGCGTCCGCCGATGAACTTGTGCGCGGCTGCAGCCTCCCGAAGCGGAAAGGTTTTGACGACGTTGCTCGCTACGACCCCCCGTGCGACCGCATCGAACAGGGATTTTGCTCCGGCGTCGATTTCGCTTCGGTTCGACATGTAATGCGAAAGCGCGGGACGGGTGATAATGAGAGACCCGCGAACGCCCAGATCTTCGATGAGGTCGATCGGATCAGGAACACCTGACGCCTGGCCGTAAGCTGCGCACATACCGACCAGCCGTAGGCAGTCGAGTGACCTTTGCAGCGTGTCCTTACCGATCGACTCATAGACAACGTCTACGCCTTTTCCGTCAGTAATCTTACGGGTGATAGCCACGAAGTCTTCGGTCGAGTAATTGATGACGTGATGGCAACCGAGATTTCGAGCGATCTCGGCCTTCGCGTCGGTACTAACAGTACCGATCACAGTGGCTCCGAGATGCCGCGCCCAGGACAAAGGATATGGCCCATGCCACCGGCAGCCGCATGGATCAGAACATAATCTCCCGGCTGCACCTTATGCGTTCGATGCAGTAGATATTGCGCCGTCATCCCCTTCAGGATTAGTCCTGCCAGTTGAACGTCATCCAATGCCAAGTCCTTCGGAACCTTGATCAACTTGTCAGCAGGGTAAAGACGCTCCTGACTATAGGCGCCGAGTGGGGGAAGGCAGGTGCAAACTCGCTCGCCGACCGAGAACTCGGTGACGCCAGGACCCAACTCCTCGATCTCACCAACTCCTTCGAAACCGACAACAACCGGAGGATCGCCGACGATCATCGGGTGCGGGATACCTGCTCGATGGTACGTATCAGCAAAATTCACGCCGACGGCCGTGCTGCGAAGACGTACCTGGCCGCGGCCGGGGGCCCCGACCTTGATCTCCTCCCACACGAAGTTGTCGGGTGCGCCTTTCTTGTAGATTATCGCCGCCATTCCCATGATGCGTTCCTCCTGTTGTTGGGCGCATTCTTGCGGCGAGGTTCGCAATTGTCTCGCGCGAACGGTTCGGCCTATGCCGAACTGTTTTCGATTGATACGCTTCCGGTATCAGCGATAGGGTTAAGGATGGTCGCGGCGGCAAATCTGGTGGAAGTATCCGCTCTCGTGGGTGACACTGCGCGAGCGACGATGCTTAATGCCCTTATGGGCGGCCAGTCGCTGACGGCCACTGAGCTTGCTTACTGCGCCAATGTCTCTCGCGCGACGGCGAGCGGGCACCTAAGCAAACTGGTTGCCGCGCGGCTTTTGACTGTCACTCGCGAGCGCCGCTTCAGCTATTATCGGATCGCGTCCCCGCTGGTCGCGACAATGCTGGAGAGCATCAAGGTCGTCGCCGCCATAGAGGTGCCACCCCGCCGTCAGTCGCGATCAGCAAACGACGATGCACTCCGTTTTGCCCGAAGTTGCTACGATCACCTGGCTGGTCAGATAGGAGTCGCTGTTACAGATGCACTTGTGTCCATGGGACACATCGTACTCACAGATGAAGGCGGTGAAGTCACACCTTCGGGAGAGCGTTTCCTTTCCGCGTTCGGCGTCGATCTAAGGTTGCGGACGCGGCGGATTTTCTGCCAGCCTTGTCTCGACTGGAGCGAGCGTCGTTATCACCTCAAGGGACTCGTCGGAGCTCGGATTCTGGATCGTTTATTGGAGCTCGGCTGGCTTAAATGTGTGTCAGGCAGCCGTGCACTCAAACTAACGTCGTCTGGAAAGGCGGGCCTATCCGAAACCTTCCAGATCGAGATCAACAACGAGGGTGCGCCAACCGCTCGATTATGCGACCCACGACGGCTGACAGCCTAGGCTGAGCGAAGCGTCATCCAGCGCAAATGACGCGGGTGAGCGTTCCCACCTTTCGACGATTCTAGGTCCGGCCCACGTCCGCTTCTGGCCCAAAGCGGACATGAGCTAGTGCACTGCACATGGCCGCTTTCGGGAGTAAAGCAGACATGACCTTTTGCGGCGCGTATGTCGCCTTTTGACCCAGAACGGACATGACGTCGCAATTAATTAGTGTACTGACGCTTCGTCTGCGTCGTGTATCTTGATAAGGCTAAGCGGAAACTTCTGCTTCAATTCCATGCCTGCTTTTAATGCTTCAATATAAATTCCGTGCCTTGATTCAATTTTTCCATCGATTTCGACAACATACCATTCATGAGACAAATCGTTATTCTCGATATCGGTTTTCATGAGCCACCTCGCAATTACTGAATGACTCGACCCATCGAATTAATGATTGCTTAAATTGAGTTAATTATCTCTTAATTGGGCTGAAAAAAACTTCCACAGGGCGCGCCTGATTACCGTCACCCGACGTCCGATTCAGTTCAGAATGTACAAAGGTCGCTACTCCGTGATGGGACTGTCACAGGGGGAGAGCATGAAGGCAGCCGCGATTGCCGCCCTCGGTCTGCTCATCGTGTTGCCAGCGCACGCTCGGCAACATCATCGGGCAAGCAATCTACCAACACCTACATGCGACAACGATGGCCGCTGCACAACATTCAATGCAGGCGTCGCGCCAATTTACAGCGATCAAACAAATCGGAAAAAAACGCACGCCCCGATTGCGGTGAGTACCGCAACCAAGCCGGCGACCACGGCGCCCCCTGTTAGCAACCTCGAAGCAAAAACAAGCGAAGCTATAAGGACGACTACAGCCGTCACGCCCGCCGTACGCAACGATCCGGAAGTAACAACTGAAACTACGGTGGTTACAGCTGCGCCGACCAGCACCACGGAAATAACCATTGATGTCGTAAGGGGCACGACTTCGGTGGCCACGACAGCGACAGTCAAAGGCGCGTTAGATGGCAACGGTAACAAAGCGCCGGGTATCGTCGTGTCATCCAAGACAGGTGCCCGCGCTCGGGTTGGCATCGCTTACGCCGCACGTTTCCAAGCCTACATAAACGATTTGGAAACGAAATACGGCGCGCGCGTGCTGTTCATGGGCGGAATTCGGCCAGGGCGTTGTTTACCTGAAAGCCAACATCCCTGCGGAAAAGCTTTGGACGTGTGTCAGCTCGGGTGGGGGAAGGTTGATCCGCGCTGTAATTTGCCCGATCGCGTCACCCTAGGTCGGATTGCGGCTGCACACGGTCTCTTTGAAGGTGGACGCTGGTGTCATTCGGATTATGGCCACGTCCAGACCAGCGTGACCGCTGCCGCTTGCGGCGATAGCCCCTTTCGCATCGTGCGGCGAGCAGCGCCTGAACCAGCCGCTGACAACTCACGTCCCTAGTGGGGATGTCCGCTTTTGGGGGTAAAGCGGACATGGGTTGATGCACCGCAAATGTCCGCTTTTGACCCAAAGCGGACATTTACGCCTCTGCTATTGGACCACAGTCCAACTCGCGCACCCTTTCATCGTACATCAATATCGACCTTCAAACGGGGGGCCCTCAGCAATGAATGCCGTTACCCCGTCAGAAGAAATCAACCGCGGGCGTCGCCGCTTTGTTGGAGCGGGTGCTACGAGTATTGCCGTGGCCTGTCTCGGCAGCCTGCTGCTTCGCGCAAATCTGGCCATGGCAGCGGAAGGTGATGCTATCCGTCCATTTCGCGTCAACATCCCGGAGGATCAACTCGTCGACCTCCGACGGCGCATCGCCGCGACGCGTTGGCCTGACAAGGAAACCGTCGCGGATGAGTCGCAGGGTGCTCAGTTGGCCAAGTTGCAGCAGTTGGTACGCTACTGGGGCAGCGGCTACGACTGGCGCAAGGCGGAAGCGAGGCTGAATGCCTTGCCGCAGTTCATCACGACGATCGATGGCGTGGACATTCACTTCATCCACGTACGTTCGCGTCATCCGAATACGCTCCCGATCATCATCACGCACGGCTGGCCGGGATCCATCATTGAGCAACTCAAGCTCATCGATCCACTTACGAATCCGACTGCGCACGGCGCTAGCGCCGAAGACGCATTCGACGTCGTCATCCCGTCTTTGCCGGGCTATGGCTTCTCCGCTAGGCCAGCCGAGACCGGTTGGGACCCGGACCGCATTGCGCGCGCTTGGGCCGAACTGATGAAGCGTCTCGGCTACGCCCGTTACGTCGCCCAGGGCGGTGACTGGGGCTCCCCCGTCACCAGCGCGATGGCGCGCCAGGCTGCGGCAGGATTACTCGGTATCCATATCAATTTGCCGGCGACAGTGCCGCCCGAGGTCGCGGCAGCGATCGGCGGCGGACCCGTGCCGGCGGGACTGTCCGAAAAGGAACGGGCTGTACTTGAAGGCCTCATGACGAACGCGAAAAAGGGAAACTCAGCGTACTTCACGATGATGACCGCGCGGCCGCAGACGGTCGGTTATGGCGCGACGGATTCGCCGGCCGGCCTCGCCGCATGGATCCTCGTGCATCCGGGTTTCGCGCAGTGGGCATACGGCGACGATCCAGAAAAATCGCCTACGAAAGAAGACGTGCTGGACAACATCACGCTGTACTGGCTGACGAACACCGCGGCCTCGGCAGCGAGGTTGTACTGGGAGAACGGCGCACGAGGCAGCGTCATTGTTGCGGCCGCGCAGAAGACTGGCGAGATCTTGCTCCCGGTCGCAATCACGGTCTTTCCGGGCGACGTTTATCGAGCCCCGGAAACATGGGCCCGGCGCGCTTATCGCAACTTGATTTACTTTCACGAGGTCGAGAAGGGCGGACACTTCGCCGCTTGGGAGCAGCCTGAGCTTTTCAGCGCGGAGCTCAGAGCCGCCTTTAGATCACTTCGGTAGTTACACGCCTTAGCGGTGAACGGTGGCAGGCGATTCAAACAATGTGGCGGAGGGCTGCACCGAACCCTTGTCTCCATTCAATCCGGGCGTGGCCGTTCAAGGGCCTGACCCGCCCTTGAACGTCCTACGGTTTCTCGTTTCGAACGATGTATGCCGTCGGCCGCCGTAACAGCCTCCACGTCCATACGCCGAGAGGCCACAAGAGGGCTGCGATGGTCATCGAGGCAAGCACCGCAGCTACCGGCCGGCTGAAGAACGGAAGGATGCTGCCGTCGGACTTGATGAGCGAAGTCACGAAGCTCTGCTCCACCATTGTCCCCATGACGATGCCGAGCACCATCGCCGCGACGGGATAGCCGTTGCGCTCCATGAC
>DAISKM010000236.1:0-5963 GCA_036820945.1 Pseudolabrys sp. | reverse complement strand
GCACGCGCTCGTCCTCGATCTTGTCACGGAGGTTGCCGATCTCGGTTTTAATGCGACCTTCGGCGATTTCGTTTTTGATTTGTCCGGCCAGCTGCTCGTAGGACTTTTCCTCGCCCGGTTCGATCTTGCCGACCTGCAACAACACCGTGGCAAACCGTCCCTTCACCGGCGCGCTTGTTTCGCCGGGCTTGAGGGCAAAGGCAGCATCGGCAACCGCGGGGTCGATGATCTCGGCCTTGGAAACCATTCCGAGATCGATGTCCGACGCCTGCATATCGCGTTCCTTGGCGATGTCGTCAAAACTCGTGCCCTTCGCGATGCGCTCGCGCGCGGCCGCGGCCTCCTGCTCGTTGGCGAATGCAATCTGTCGCAGCTCTCGCTTTTCAGGTTTCCCGTAACTGGCCTGACGCAGCTCGTAGTGAGCCTTGGCATCGGCATCGCTCACGGCCTCGGGTTTGGCCAGGTCCGCGGGCGACAAAGGCAGAATAGTGATCTTCCGGTATTCGGGCGCGCGAAAAAGTGTTTTTCGGTCCTCGAAATATTTGGCCAATTCTTCCGGCGTCGGGGTCGGCACGTTGCCCGCTTGAGCTGAGCCGAGGGCCACATATTCGATCTGACGCTTTTCGTTCCGGTATTGATTGAGCGCCGCCATTGCCGTCGTTGGCGCTTTCATACCGCCGGTAACCCCTTGTGCGATTTGCCGTCGCAGTATCGCCCGACGCTGTTCCTCGACGAAGCGGCTTTCAGTGAAGCCGGCCTGGCGAATGAGCTGCTCAAAGCGGTTGCGGTCAAACTGGCCAGCAGGCCCGCGGAAGGACGGATCAGACCTGATCTGCTGCGCGATATCCTCGTCGCTGATGCCAAGCCGGAGTTTTCTTGCCTGCTCGTCCAGGGTGGTTTCGGCAATCAATTGCCCAAGGAGCTGCCGGTCGAGGCCGCGAGAGCGCGCTTCATCTGGGGTGATCGGCCGGCCGATCTGGCGTCCCAACTGCTGCAGGCGTTCGTTGTAAAACTGGCGGAACTGCTCAATGGAGATTTCTGTGCCGCCGATGGCCGCCACCGCGTTGCGTCCGAAACCTCGGAAAATGTCCCCGATACCCCAGATCGCGAAGCTGATGACCAGGAAACCCATGACAACGGCCATGAGGCCTTTGCCGATCCAGGTTGAGGAGGCTTTATGGAGACCGCGAAGCATGCGCGCTTTTTCGTGAACTGTACCGAACCGCGTTGAGAAGTCGCGCCTGTCTAGCCCAAACGCGTGGGGGGCACCATAGGGATCGAGCCAACTGCTTGCAACCGCAAGAGGATTAGCCCGGCGCCCACCACGGCGCAAACGTCTGCTTTTGACTCAAAGCGGACATTTGCTGACTCCGCGTCACACCTTCTAGTGGACGCTAGTGGTATTCACATGCCCTTAGGCCGTCTCCAAGCGCTCCAATTTTTGCCGAAGATAGGGAGCAGGAAGCAGTTCTTACGCCGGCGAAAAGAAGAAGTCGGAGTTCCCCACGCGCGTGGATGCAGGGAGTCACAACATGAAAAAGATTGTGGTCGCCGCTGTGATCGCAATTTGGTGCGTACCGTCTGCCACGTTCGCTGGCGAACGTGTTGGTGATGCCGCGCTAGGTGCGTTATCCGGAGCTGTCGTTTTTGGGCCCGTCGGAGCGGTTGCCGGTGCTGTCATCGGCTACACAGCGGGACCCTCAATTGCTGACTCTTGGGGACTTAAACGATCCGAGCCAAAACAATCTGCGAAGCTACCCGCGCAGACTACGTCCAAACGAATCTCTTCCACGCAAGTAAATCCCCCCGCCGACCCCCGTCGAGGTGCATCCGCGCGCGACGTTCCGACGCCACCCGTCAAACCTAGTGCGCCCTCTGACGATGTCAAAGTGCCCATCAACGGACTTGAGATGTAATGGCGAGCGGCCTGTGGCCTCGACCATTGCCGATGGTAAATCGCTGCATTCGATTAGCAGTTGGTTCATTGGTGCTGTGTTTCGCAAGCTCGGCGGGGGCGCAGGAGCGGGGCAAGACACTTTATGCGTCTCAGTGTGAGAGGTGTCACAAGTCGACGCAAGGCGTGACCGCGTTTCATGGTGGGGTGGATCTCGAAACCTTTTTGGCCGAGTTGCACTATGCCGACACTCCTGAATCAGCTGCCACCATTGCGGCCTATTTGAAAGGACTGGAGCGAAAGCGTCCGACCCATCGCCGAAAAACCGAGCACGGAGACAAAGCGAATTCCTCTCAGGCAGCGCCAAGCCGGCCCGTTCCAACCAACGCCAACTCCAGTGAGAATAATCCAGTGAAGCGAACGCTAAAGTGGCTGTTCGGGGGGGCAAATCCGTAGCTTCACCCGCAGCATTGATATGACGATCCTCAAGCCGCGATTGACTGGCTGACGGTCGCCCGTGATCAGGCCGCCTTTTCCCACTGCGGCAAGCAGACGTAGCTCGCGCCCTTATTTTTGAGCAGGCCGCCGATTTCCTTGCACCGTTGCTGAGTTGGAAAACTGCCCGGCACGATTTCAGTGCGGCAGCCAGGTCGATCTGAATACCTCGGGCAGAACATCACCACCATGATCCAGACCGCTGCTATAGTTTTTCCTCATGCGGTGACTCGGATTTTGCCACCGAAAGCGGATTTCCAAATAACCCAACAAAATCGTATAGAAACCGAAAAAGCCGGGAAGGGGCGGACGGCTGAATGAGTATCTGATAACCGCACCGGCGAAGGGATTTTCAATGGCGGGCAACATCATTCCGCTGGTCGCGGGCAACTGGAAAATGAACGGGCGTGCCGCCTCGCGCGCTGAGCTCGTGAAGATCATCGCTGGGGCCGCAGCGCTCAGCGGAAAAGTAGATTTGATGGTTTGTCCGCCCGCGACCTTGGTTGCAAGCTTTTCCGCGACGGCAGAGGGATCCGGCGTCGCCATCGGCGGTCAGGACTGCCATCTTGAGCCGTGGGGCGCACATACGGGCGATATTTCCGCCGAGATGCTGGCTGACGCCGGCGCAACCGCCGTGATCGTGGGGCACTCGGAGCGGCGTATCGACCATCACGAGACCGATGCGCAAGTATGCGCGAAGGTTCAAGCCGCATGGCGCGCGGGTCTCACAGCGATCGTCTGTGTTGGCGAGCAGCGTGCCGAGCGCGAAGCTGACGAGACGATCGAGGTGGTTGGCCGCCAGCTCGCGGCTTCGCTCCCGGATGGCGCCACGGCGGCAAAGCTGGTGATCGCCTATGAGCCTGTGTGGGCAATCGGAACCGGACTGACGCCCACACCAACCGACGTGGCTGAGGTCCACGCATTTCTCCGCAAGCGCCTGAGTGAACGCTTTGGTCCGGGTGGTCAGCGCACCCGCATCCTCTATGGTGGCTCGGTCAAGCCTTCCAATGCCGCGGAGCTTTTGAAGGTGGCCGAGGTCAACGGGGCCCTGGTCGGAGGCGCCTCCCTCAAGGCCGAAGATTTCCTCGGTATTGCCGCGGTTTACCGGTAGGGGAGGCAAGGCTGGAAAATCACCTGACGATCGTGTAGAGACCGCCGCGAATTCCTATATGACCCATGGAACACCGCCTGGGCGGAGAGCCCAGAGGCGGCATGATTTGAGCGGATTTTAGATAGATGCAGCACGTCATCATCGTTATCCACCTGATGCTGGTATTGGCCATGATCGGCGTGGTGCTTTTGCAGCGCTCCGAAGGAGGCGGCCTCGGCATCGGTTCAACCGGCGGCTTCATGACCAGCCGCGGCACGGCTAATGTCCTTACGCGCGCAACAGCGATCCTGGCCGGACTGTTCTTTCTGACAAGCATGACGCTGTCGATCCTCGCAGGCACAAATCGCAAGCCGACGTCGATCCTGCAGGGTGGCAGCCAAAGTGCGCCAACCGCGCCTGGCACGCCAACCCCGCTCGGCGGCGGCGGAGGGGGCGGCATACTCGATCAGCTGCAGGGCGGATCGCAGCCTGCAGCGCCATCCGGCCCTTCGGGGCCACAGGTGCCACAGTCGAAATGAAATTCACAAGCGAAGGGCCGGGAATTCCGGCCCTTCGGCATTATGGACAAGGTTGTGAAGGTTGGAAGTGAACCGGAATGGACATGAAGATAAAGAGCCAAGGGTCTGGAAAACCAGAAATTCGGCCGCTTGCGCACAGGCGCAGAACGGGTCTGCGTTTTTCGGGCTCGTCGAATCGATTCGCGCGCGCTAGAGAGTAGGTCCCATGGCGCGGTATATTTTCATCACCGGCGGCGTGGTTTCCTCACTCGGCAAGGGTCTCGCATCCGCAGCGCTCGGCGCCGTGCTGCAAGCGCGCGGCTACAAGGTGCGCCTGCGCAAGCTTGACCCTTATATCAACGTCGATCCGGGAACGATGTCGCCGTATCAGCATGGCGAGGTTTTCGTCACCGACGATGGCGCCGAAACCGATCTCGATCTTGGTCACTACGAGCGCTTTACCGGCCGTCCCGCGACGCGCCACGACAACATCACCACCGGGCGCATTTATCAGGACATTCTCACGCGCGAACGCCGCGGCGATTATCTCGGCGCCACGATCCAGGTCATCCCCCACGTCACCAATGCCATCAAGGATTTCATCAGAGAAGGCAATGAGGGGTTTGACTTCGTGCTGTGCGAGATCGGCGGCACGGTTGGCGATATCGAAGGATTGCCGTTTTTCGAGGCGATCCGACAACTGGGCAACGATCTGCCGCGGCGCCATGCCGTGTACATCCATCTCACCCTTATGCCGTTCATTCCGAGCGCGGGCGAACTCAAGACAAAGCCGACCCAGCATTCGGTGAAGGAACTGCGCTCGATCGGCATCCAGCCGGACATTCTGCTGTGCCGGACCGATCGGCCGATTCCCGAAAGCGAGCGGCGCAAGCTGGCACTTTTTTGCAACGTCCGCGAAAGCGCGGTGATCGAGGCGCGCGACGTGGATAACATTTACGCCGTGCCGGAAGCCTATTCGGCCCAGGGCCTGGATGCCGAGGTTCTTGCAGCGTTTGGCATCGAGCCGCGCCAGGTGCCCGATCTCGATCGCTGGCGCCTGATCAACGAGCGCATTCGCAACCCGGAAGGCGACGTCACGATTGCCATTGTCGGCAAATACACCGGCATGAAAGACGCCTACAAATCATTGATCGAAGCGCTCTCGCACGGTGGCATCGCCAACAAGGTGAAGGTCAATCTCGACTGGATCGAATCCGAGGTGTTTGAGAACAAGGATCCGACGCCGTTTCTCGAACACGTCAATGGCATTCTCGTTCCGGGCGGATTTGGCCAGCGTGGCGCGGAGGGCAAAATCAAGGCCGTGCAGTTTGCCCGCGAGCGGAATGTGCCTTATTTCGGAATTTGTTTCGGAATGCAGATGGCCGTGGTGGAAGCAGCGCGCAATTTGTGCGGCATCGAAAACGCCAATTCGACCGAGTTCGGCACCACGCCCGAGCCCGTGGTTGGTCTCATGACCGAATGGCTCAAGGGCAACGAGCTGCACAAACGCAGCGCAAGCGGCGATTTGGGCGGGACCATGCGCCTGGGGGCCTATGACGCGGTGCTTACGCGCGGCAGCCGGGTGTCGCAAATCTATGGCACGACCGAAATATCGGAGCGCCACCGTCATCGATACGAGGTCAACACCGCCTACAAGGGCCGGCTGGAGCAGCGGGGCATGCGCTTCTCGGGAATGTCGCCTGACGGCATCCTGCCCGAAATTATTGAGTACGAAGATCATCCCTGGTTCATCGGCGTCCAATTCCATCCCGAGCTGAAATCGCGGCCATTCGAGCCGCACCCGCTGTTCTCGTCCTTCATCGGCGCGGCAGTCGAGCAAAGCCGACTGGTCTAACGCAGGCGTCCATGTCACGCGGACTGGATCACATTGTTCACGCAGTGCGCGATCTCGACGCCGCAGCCGATCTCTATCGCCGTCTGGGTTTTACCGTCGGCACGCGTAACC
>DAISKM010000235.1:0-5963 GCA_036820945.1 Pseudolabrys sp. | reverse complement strand
CGCAGATGTTGCGCACCCGGCTCGATGGCGCCGATCTCTCAGGAGCGCGAGTGGTAGCTGATCTCAGCAGCGCGAGCCTCGTCGATGCCAAGCTGACCGGTGCAAATCTCGCTGCCGATATGAAAAATCAGTCCATGGGGTTGATGCATACGGTTCTTAAATCGGCGCGGCTTGATGGTGCTGACCTAAGCAATGCCGACCTATCTCGCGCCGAATTGCAATTCGCGTCGCTCAAGAAAGCCAACCTTTCGGGTGCCTCGCTGCGCGGCGCCGATCTCAGCGGGGCTGATCTCACCGGTGCAACCGTGTCCGGCGCCGATTTTCTTGGGACCGATCTTGCTTCCGCGCGATTGACAGCTCCTATCGGTCTTGAAGACGCCCGCAACTTCGACAAGGCTGTGAATCGCGACCGCCTCTTGAAACAATAGGTGGCCGCCTCCATGCCCGGAACTCGTTGGAGGAGCGACATGTGCAGAATGATCATCGTAGGTGCCGCCCTTGCACTTATGAATTTCGCAGCGCAAGCCCAAGACAAGCCGATCCGCTTCTGGAATTTGACCGTTTACACCATTACGGCGCTTCAGATGTCGCCTGCGGGTAAAGACGATTGGGGAATCAATCAGTGCAAGAACGATCGTGACGGGACAGTCGATCACGATGAGCGCCTGCGAATCACCGACATAAAACCGGGGCGTTATGATGTTAAGCTAGCCGACAAAATCGGCCGCGTATGCATTGTGCGCAATATCGATGTGAAGGAGGGCGCTGTTTTCACCGTCGAGGAGAAGCAGCTCACCGAATGCGGCAAGTGAAAAGTCCCCGCGAGATGATCTTCAATTATCGCGGATAGCCCGAAAGACGCGCAGTGCCGCAGCATGCTCGGCAAGGTCGTGCACGCGCACAATCGCAGCGCCGGCGGCGACCGCGGCAAGGCTTGCCGCAAGTGTCCCGGACAGCGTTCCCTCGATACCGTCGCCGGTCAGCGAGCCGAGAAATCTTTTCCGTGACGCCCCAACCATAAGGGGCAGGCCATAATTCTTGAGTTCGCCGAGTCTGCGGATGACTTCACGATTTTGGCGGCTGCTCTTGGCGAACCCTATGCCGACGTCGAGGATGATACGGCGCTTGAGAATTCCAGCCTGTGCCGCAATTGCAAGTGAGCGCTCGAAGAAAGAGCGAATGTCGCCAATAATATCGATATTCTCATCTTTTTCCGCGCGATTGTGCATGATCACGACGGCGGCCTCGGCTTCTGCCACGACATCCGCCATGCGCGGATCTTTCTGCAGGCCCCAAACGTCATTGACGAGAACGACGCCGTACGAGAGCGCGTGAGCCGCTACCGCCGCCTTCGTAGTGTCGATTGACATCGGGACGTCGAATGTGGTGACCACCGCGAGCACTCGATCGAGCCGGGCGATCTCCTCTGCCTCATCGACCGGGTTTGCGCCTGGCCGGGTCGACTCGCCGCCAATATCGACGATATCGCAGCCGTCTGCGATCATACGCCCGATATGGTCAATGGCGTCTCTCGAGGCAACGAATCGTCCACCGTCGAAAAACGAGTCCGGCGTCACGTTGAGGACACCCATGATGAGCGGACGAGAGCCGATTGCAGCAAGAAAAGCATCGCGCTTGGTGCGCGCGGCGGGGAGCATCATCGAGTTTCAAGCAGCCGCATCAGATCTTTTTCTGTCCGGAGTATTCGCAGTGCCAGCGCACCGCCATCCATTTCGGATGTTCGCCGATCCATTGCGCAATGTAAGGCGCTGCGCCCATGACGCACTGTCGCAGTGATGCACCCGACGCGTACTGAAGTCGCTGATCTTCGCAAAGCGTCGGGTCTGCGATGGCACACACTGTGATCACCAGTTCGAGGAAGCCCATGCCGCATATCTCCGCACGAACACTTTATCCTAATGTAATTAACTGAATCTGACGAGCTTAGTTCGCAACGGAGGGGGAGAAAATTTCTCCCTTACCAATGACTGCCATGTCACCGAGCAATCGTCGCCACGGCCGCCGCAGCATCGCAGCAATTTCGGGACTGTAAGTCTCGACGTAGCGAGCCATCAGGACGGTGGCGAGTAACTCGTGCACGCCTGAGTCGACGAACGTCGGAGACAAGGCATCGCTGCCATCCATCGTGACAATGGTGCCACGGTTCATAAGATAGCCCGGTAGCCGGCCGGTGCGGCCGCGCACGACAATCGTGCCCGCGATCATGCGGCTGCCCACACAGGTGTCAGCCGTGCCTTCGACGATAATCATGCCGCGTCGCATCCTGTCGCCGGCGCGTGCTCCGGCGTTACCGCGAACGATGACCACGCCGCCGCGCATGCCGATCGTCTCGCCGGCGAGGGGTCCGCCGAGCCGGTCGCCAGCATCGCCAGAGATCGTGAGGCTGCCGTCTGTCATGCCGGACGCAGCCCAGGGTCCGGCATTCCCCGCGATTGCAAGCTTGCCGCCCTCCATCAAGCGGCCAGCTTGGATACCCACGTCGCCGTCGACACTAACTTCTCCTTGGCTCATACCGGCACCGATGCGGTCGAAGCGCTCGCTGCCGCCCTCGAAGCGGATTTGCATCGCGTCGCCCATGCGGATTTTGAATACATCCCCGGCAAGCACACGGTCGCGCGTCGTCTGTAGCTGGATGGCGGCTATCTTGCTTTGGCTCAGACC
This sequence comes from Pseudolabrys sp., assembly GCA_036820945.1. GTDB lineage: Bacteria > Pseudomonadota > Alphaproteobacteria > Rhizobiales > Xanthobacteraceae > Pseudolabrys. The sequence goes on along the minus strand of DAISKM010000235.1, from coordinate 3,281 downwards.
AACCAGACGATCCGGCGTTAGCGGCGCCAGGTCGAGTCGCTGTGCGGGTGCGTCGCGCAACGTGAAAACGAGCGGGCTCACGGCAACAAATCCTTGAGATGGTAATGATGTGATCCCAACTTGCCTCCGTAGTTTCCTGCACCAATGCGCAGGGCACCCCTTTCCGGACCCAGTGCCAAAATGGCGCGCACGCCGGCACGCATGGCGGCAGCAACTGAATCCGAGGTGAGGCCGTCGATAACGATTTCCAGAACCGATGTGATGTCTGGGTCGAGCGCGCTGTTGCCCGCTCCCTTCAAGGTCGGGCAATAGGCGTCATTGGTTGAAGCGCGCACTCCTTTGTATTTTGAGCCGATCTTGGAGCCGGAACGCGCGATGCCGCCCGGAAACGGCATGATCACATTTGGCACTGCCGCGATCGCCTCGACGGCGAGTTCGGTTGCAGCGAGTGTTGTCTCGTTGGTCGCGCCCATGACGATGATATTGCCGCCACCGACGGCTGTTCTACTGAGGCCGGTGGTGGCGTCACAAATGAATTCACCATCCATCACCGGTATGCGCCAGTAACGCTTATCGCCAAAGCGCTTGGAGATTTGCCAGCCATCGCCGAAAAGGCGCACCGCGCTGCCAAGCTTTAATCTTTCTTCCGCTTCCAGCCCCGCGTAACAGGCCGATCCGGGGCTCGTCAGCACGCATTGGCCTACACGGGCCTGCAGTTGCTTTTGCAGCTCGCTGGTGGAGACGGCAAAAAGAAGAACCCGTACGCCCGGTCTGCCATCGGGCGTTTCGTCAGGATTGAGGACACGGTCGATACCCGCTTCGCAACCACACCCAATCACCGACGTTGCAAAACCTGTCATGGTTTCGGCTGCCTGGCGTGCCCAAGCCGCATTGTGTGCGGTGATCGTTAGGGCCGTAGCCCGCATCTCGAAGGCTTCGGCGAAAGTGTCATCCACTCGGATGCCGTTCACGGTCAACTGAGACATGGAATGGTTTCGAAAGACTCCGCGCGGCCAACTGCTGCGTCGGCCACTGTCATAAAGTCGGGTGAAAGTCCGTAGCGTTCCTCATAGTAGTCGCGCATGCGTCGCTCAATCGTCCGCTCGCGTTCGATGTGCACGGTGAGCGTGCGGCCGTAGGGATAGTCAAGTAACGCGCCATCTCGCACGACAAGCTGCCCGTCTTTGAACACGAGTGCGGCCTCGCGGAACATCTTGGCTTTATCCGTGTGGGCCTCGTAGACAGCGATGTCGGCGAGCGCACCAGGGCCAAGATGGCCGCGGTCCTTGAGGCCGAGAAGTTTGGCCGGTGCAGCGCGCGTCATGATCGCAACCTCGGTGAGGGTGTATTCGCGGGCAATGGAGGCCAGTGTAGTCACTGCCATCGCTTCTTTTGGCAGGCGCGATATCCATTCCGTCCGCAAGTCGCGGTCCATAAGCAGGGCCAGAATATCGGGGTAGGCAGTGAATGGTGCGCCATTGGGATGATCGGTGGTGAAGAACACGCGCCAGGGATCTTTCGTTAATAAGAACAGTTCGAGCCCCACCGCCCACTGCACGGCATTGAAGAAATCGGTGCCTCGATAGTTGTAGGGTACAATGCCGCCGCCGTTGGAATCCCCGTCGCAAATCATCCATTTCCTCGGACGCGCCCCGTTGCGGGCGTTAAACTGCCGCAGCACATCGCATGAAATCGTGACGGTCTGTCCGAACATGACCTGACCGACGTCTACGGTTACGGACCCGGCGGCGTTTACCGCCTCCGCGAGACGCGCACCGCCGGAGGAGAAGCCGCGAGGGCCTTCCGTGCCATAGCCGTAAAATTGCACGTGCGCGAGATGGAGCGGAAGGCCTTCCGCAGCAGCGATTGTTGCCAGCGCGGTTTCGACATTGCCAGCCATGCCTAGATTATTGCAATGAACGTGCAGCGGATGGGGCAGTTTCAGTTCGTGCACCGCCTGCTGAAGCGATTTCATAATGGCGCGTGAGGATACGCCGTAAACGGGCACTTCATCGTCAAGCGAGAACGCGCGCAAATTGTCCTTGAATGCTGCCACGCCTCCCGCATTGATGACCTTGATGCCAAGTCCACGAGATGTGCCGAGTGTCCAGGCCACATAGTCGCGTATGGCATCAGGGCCCTCGCGGCGGTGCAGGAGGTTGAGGAGAAAATCGTCATTTCCGAGCACCGTCAGCGTCGCTTTATCGATGATCGGAATGTCAGCCAATTCAAGATGCGCCTGCATGGCCTGATGCGGCAGCACCGCGGGTTCAACGACTGTCGTAAAGCCCATCGTGGCGTAGATGCGGCCCGTCTCGAAAGTATTCCACGTCCCCCGCGGTTGTGGGAAATGACCGGGATGAACGACATCTGAAGGGTAGCGCTGCTCGGGCAACAACAAGCGGCCCATCGTCTCGTTGTTGCCCGCGATGTGCGAATGCACGTCGATGGCGCCGGCCATGACGATCCTTTTTGAAACATTATATGTCTCGTCTGCAATACCGCTGGACGGCGCATCGACGATGCGTCCGTCACGGATGAAGATATCCCCGACGGCGTCCCGCCCGTTCGCCGGATCGATCACGCGTCCCCCGGCAAGGCGGGTCAGCATGGCCGTGCCGCTGGCAGCGCCGCCCTGATCCTGCCGAGGACGCTTGCCACTGACATCGCAGTAGTCGGTTTGTTGGCGCTCACTGCGGAAAGCGTTGCGGTTGCCGCAAGATGCTCAACTGCATCGTGGTCGATGCCTGGCCGGCCGACGGCGATCGTGACATCGGCCCCTAGCGTGTCAGGTTTGGCGGTGAGCGCGACAAGCGGCGGGTTGCGCTTCCAAGCTGGCGGCCGCGCGCCATAAGCGGAAATCCATAGTGCGCAATCAGCTTCGCCGCTATCGATGAGACGCGATGCTTCGAAGCGCCAGGGGTCGTGCTCGGGGAACCCGCGGCCAAACCCGGAGCGCAAAGGAAAGCCGGTCATCCAACCGGCTACCTGTTGAACCGCGGCGGCATTGTCGCTTGGTGCCAGCGGTAGGCCGGAAAAGCGCGTCCGTTTGTTAAGATCGTCCACCAGGCCGCACAACATCTCGATGATGAGACCGTCCTGCCGAGCTGCCGACCATATTGCAACGCCGAAGCGAACCTTTCTCAGTTCGGCCACGAGCAAATCGATTGTCGCTAAGGCAAGCAGCGGATTCGCCACTGGTCTTCCGGCGCAACGCGCGCGCAGGGCAGGGAGGATAACCGGCAAGTCGAGGGGATTGTCGCCGACGAGGACCATATTCT
>DAISKM010000234.1:0-5968 GCA_036820945.1 Pseudolabrys sp. | reverse complement strand
CGGTAAGTGCAGCGTCGTTTGTCGCCGGAGCCGGAGACTTCGTTTCAGTGATCGCCGTCTTGGTAACCGCGGGCGGCTCCCAGGTTTTGTTCCGCCTATCTTTGCTCTGAGCAATCCTGGTCCGCGCCATCGCCGGGCTCCGAAGCTTGCGTCCTTTCCGCGTTCTATGGGATCGGCTCCAAGCTGGCAAGGCTCGGGCTCGATTACTGCCGCCTCCGCGGGGGCGTTAACCCTCACGCGTGGACAACGAAAAACGATTTTCCTGCCCGAAGACCAAGCAGTCGCAGCCGCTTGGCATCGAATAGGGCGCATGATACGCTTTTTGCGCCACGAGGGGTTTGAGCCGAAAAACAAGCACTTACGACCAGGTGCTGATCGCGCTCGAGAATTAGAAAGGGATCCGCCATGGCGCAGAATCCGACGTCGTCGAGCTCAGAAACAAGCGATGCCATTGCGGCCAGCACGCCGGAAACGCGCGAGGAAATGGCATCGAACTTGGTTGACCGCTTCGCCTTATGGTCCGGCGTGGCGGGACTGATTCCTGTGCCACTCGTTGACGTGGCCACGGTCGGCGGCCTGCAGATCCAGATGGTGCGCCGCATCTCGCAAATCTACGATGTCGAGTTTTCGGAAAATCGCGGCAAGGCTCTGATCGCAAGCCTCGTCGGTTCGCTCATTCCGGCGACAAGCGGCATTGGTGCTGCAAGCATGCTGAAGGCGGTGCCAATCATCGGAACGATCGCAGGCGGGTTTGTGATGCCGGTTCTTTCCGCCGGCGCCACCTACGCGATCGGCAAGGCGTTCATTCAACACTTCACCACCGGTGGGACACTTCTTGATTTCAATCCACCGGACTATCGCGAGTTCATCAGGGCTCAGCGGGACATGTGGGACTCGCGACGCAAAGGGCGCGGCACCAAGTCCAGCACCGAAGCGACGACCAGTCCTTAAGCGCCTCGGGGGGTGGCGTTTGGGAGTTGATCCAGTCTGTTGCAGCGCCAGTAATTTACACGGGCGGGGCTAAGCCCAATGCTCGAAGCCATTATCTATATAGTTTTCTGTGCTCTCACCGGACTTTGCGGCATCGACCGCCGTCTGGGCTTTTTCGGCACTTTTCTTCTGGCACTTCTTACCACTCCATTTGTAGTCTTGCCTGTGTTGCTTCTGACCGGCCCATCACGCCGCGCCGAATGGCACCGCCGGAATTGACCGAAGTCGTGTGTCGGATTCGGCGCGGATGCATGGCGCTGCGCCGGCGGCAGCATTTCGTAGTTGTGTAAACAGAAGACATCGCACTTATGTCCTTCCTCCAGCTCGTTCGCCGCGAAATGCACGGCTCGCTGCCGAAGCTGCTCCTCATGTCGGGGCTTGGAGGCATCAGCACCGCCGCGATCCTCGGCGCAATCAATGCGGGCCTGCAGAGCGGTCCGACTTTGTGGGCGGCCACGCTTTTCATTATTGCGCTGTTCCTGTTCATCAAGACGCAATACTACGTCACCATAACGACGACCGCCGAGATCGAAGCAATCATCCATAAAATACGCGTGCGCCTGATGGATCAGATCAGGCGCTCGGAGCTCCTGTCTATCGAGGGAATCGGACGGGCAAGCATCGTTGCCGCGATCACCAGCGATACGGCCATCCTTACGCAGGCCAGCAACATGCTCGGCTTCACGGTGCAGGGCGCAGTCCTGATCTTTTTCGTGGCGATCTACGTCGCGTTTCTCTCTCTCGCTGCGATCGTCACGACGATCGTCATCGTGTCGGTAGCGGCGGCGATTTTCCATATGAAAAATCGTCAGCTGGTCGTCGAAAAGCAGAGGGCGGCTGAATGGGAACGGCGGCTGTTCGACCGCCTGACCGATTTCCTGGATGGATTTAAGGAAGTCAGACTCAATGCGGCACGCAGCGCCGCGTTGTACGACGATGCGGTGGATGTATCGCGAACGGCCGCCAACATAAAGATCAAGAGCCAGGCCGAAACGTTCAAGATGATCGTGTCGTCGCAGATCTCGATGTACGTTTTGCTCGGCGCGGTCGTCTTTATCGCTCCTCAGTTCAGCGAGTCGCTGGGCGGTGTTGCCCTGACAAAGACCACGACAGCCCTGATGTTCATCGTGGGAGCGTGCTTTGGCCTGGTGCAATCGATACCGATCTTGCTGAGCGCGAATGCCGCCGCGGACCGGATCGAGCAGCTGGAAAGGGCGATGCGAGCCACCATTTCTTCGGTCGAGCCACGTGAGCTTCCCGCCTTCAAGCGCTTCCGCAAGATCGAGATGCGCAAGATCATGTTTCGCTATGTCGATAGATTTTCCGAGACCGCATTCCAGATCGGTCCGATCGACTTTGAACTGGAGCCCGGGGAGCTGGTCTTCATCACCGGCGGCAACGGCTCGGGAAAATCGACATTCCTGCGGGTGCTGTCCGGCCTCTACCCGCCAGATTCCGGCGAAATCATCCTCGATGACAGGCTGATCTACGATCTCACGCGCGATGAGTATCGTTCGCTAATAGCCGGCATCTTCTTCGACTATCACTTGTTCAAGCGGCTTTACGGGATACCCGAGCCAAATCCGGGAGAGGTTGAGCGTCTGCTGACCCAGTTCCGTCTTGCCGACAAGACCGGGCTCGCTGATGGCGAGTTCCGTACGCTCGACCTGTCGGGCGGGCAACGTAGGAGGCTCGCACTCATCGTCAGCCTTCTCGAAAAACGTCCGATTCTGCTGCTCGACGAATGGACGGCCGAGCAGGATCCCGAATTTCGGCGCAAGTTCTATGACGAACTCCTGCCGGACCTGATGAAGGCCGGAACGACGGTCGTGGTCATTACCCACGACGATCGCTACCTCGACGAGCTTGACCTGCCTGCGCGCAGGATTCGCATGGACGAGGGGCGAATTGTGGAGCAGCGTACGATCAAGAAGAGACGGCGGTAGGGAGACGGACTAATGGTTACGTATGCAGAGTCCCTTTATGACATGCCGCCCAGGCAGAAAAAACGCACAGTGGCGCGGTTCATCGGACGTCATTTGCCCGGCTTGACCGTCACCCTGCTGGCGTCATTGCTCCTCATCACTATTCTTTTCCCTTATGTTGTCATCACCGTCCCGAGCGGCCACGTCGGCGTTCTGTGGAAGCGTTTCAACGGCTACGACTTCTACTGCTGGTGCTTTGTTGGCCGAGGCACGATTCTGGATCCTCGCCAGCTGCGGAATGAAGGCCTGCATCTCGTGTGGCCGTGGGACAAGCTTTTCATCTACAATCTGCGACTGCAGTCTTCGACCCAGACGTACAACGCCATCAGCAAGGACGGCGTGAATGTAACCGCGCAAATCAATATCCGGTTTCAATTGCTGCATAACTCTGTGGGCGTGCTGCACAAATTCATCGGGCCCCACTACCTCGCTTCGGTCGTAGATCCCGAGATCGGCAGCCGCGCGCGCGAGGTCATCTCTCAATTCACCGCGCAGGAGGTCTACACGTCGCGGGAGGCGATCCAGGCAAAAATCCGCGAGACCGCGCAAAAAAGCTTGAGCACCCACCTGAACAATCTCGTGCAGCCGGAAGCGATGGAGCAGCCCGATCCGAAGGGCTACAACGACTTCCTGCAGAACTCGATCCAGATTCTCGATACTCTGGTGCTCAGCATTGAGCTGCCGCCGGAAATTGTTGGAGCGATCAATCGCCAGACCCAGCAGTACTACGAGATCCAGGAATACAAGTATCGCGTGGAGCGGGAGGCGCAGGAGTCCACCCGCAAGCAGATCGAAGCGAATGGCATCGCGGCGTTCCAGCGGACGGTCAGCGAGGGAATTTCCGATTCGTACTTGCGTTGGCGCGGCATCGAGGCAACCCTTGCGCTGGCCCAATCCCGCAATTCAAAGGTGGTGGTCATCGGCGGCGGCAAGGATGGCCTGCCCGTCATTCTCGGCAATATCGGCAATGCCGACAACGTCGCGGGGGCCAAGGCCGCCGTTCCGGAAGATGAATTAACATCGACCGAGAAGACGTCTCCGATCACGCCGGGCGGCAGTGCGCTGGTCAGGTCGGGCGGATCGCTCGGCAGCTCGGTGATAACGACGGACAAAAGCAGCGCTGCCGCGCGCTCGTCGACGCCACCCGACGTGACACAGGCGAGCACGCCGCCGGAAAAAGGTGCCACCCCGCCCGCCGGTTTGACTGAGCGTTCCGGCTCGATCCTGCCCGATCTGTCGGATCTTAAATCTCTCGTTCCGAAAGTCCCCGACTGGCTGCGGCCCGGCACATCGGGAACGGGTCCTCAGCCAACGCCGCCGAAACAATAGCAACATGCGGCACAGAACGAATTGGCCGAGATTTTTCGATTTGCGCTCCCGAGCGTAAATCGGCAATCATTACGCCGGGAAATGCGCCCAGATTTCGCGAGGAATTGCTGGTGACCGACACGACGCAATCGCGGCAGCGCCGATCCCGGCTTTCCCGAATATTGGCGTCCAATCCCGGCACCTTTTTGTTGATCGTCGCAATATTGGTTGGGGCCGCTTCCTATATCATTGGGCTGAATATCGCCTATCTCGATATTGCTGCGGCCAACCAGCTGATTCAGTCACTCCGCAGCGAAAACCAGAAGCTCAAGAGCCAGCTCGCAGAACATACTGCGAAAGAGGTCGAGCTGCAGACCAAGCTCTCAACCACCCAGGCTGCTCTCGAAGCGATCATCCCGTCCGAAAACACTTACATGGTCAAGCCCAACCAATCGATCATCGTTGCCGATGGACGGTTGCACATCGGGCTGATCGGTCCGCCAACGAACGAAAGCATCAACATCAATGTGAACGGAAAGCATCAGTCGGCTGCCACGGGCGATGTCATAAATATTGCGCTCGAACCCCGGACAACCTGCCAGGTGCGAGTCCAATCGTTCGACATGTTCAAGGCAATTCTTGCCACGACCTGTGCGGGCGCGAAGCCCCAATAGGGCGGCCCGAATACCGCCCGCGTTCGACTAAAAGCCGCAGATAACTCGGGCCGAGTGCGTGCTCATCAGAAGAATGAAGGCCGAGAATCCGCTAGCATTCGCTGCAAGTGATTCGCCGTACGCAGATCAAGCGGAAAGGCAGGTCGGCCATGAGACAGATCATCACCGTTGCAACGATGAAAGGTGGTAGTGGCAAGAGTACGCTTGCGAGTTGTCTGGCGGTTCATTGGCACCTGACCGGTCGGCTTCCGACCGTCATCGATGCCGATCCCCAACGTTCGATTGCCCGCCTTGCAATGCGCGAGCGCGCGCTAGGCGGCGTTCCGGTGGTGGAGGACGCAACACCCGATGCATGGAAAACTGCGCAGAATCTCGCCGCAAACGGCCGTCCTATCATCATCGACACGCCCGGTTTCCGCTCTCAGGCGACGCTGGCGTGCATTGCCGCGGCCGATTTTCTCCTTGTTCCGGTCAAGGCATCGCCGCTGGACATTGACCGCATGTTGGATACCCTTAACTCGCTGATCGACGGCGCCGGCGGTCAGCGGCCGACTTTTCGCTGCGTTTTGACCCAAACGACGCGGGATTCGGTCATCGCCAAGCACATACGGGCGGAATTGATCGAGGCGGGGTATCCTGTCCTCAACAGCGAGATGACCAACCGCGTCGCCTATGCGGAGGCAGCCCCTCTGGGGAGCGACGCCGAGCCTTATCAGCTGGAATGGCCACGCAGCGCGCGAGATCGCGGCGATTGCCAACGAGGTCGACGGGTTAGTAGGAGTCAAGCGAGCGGCGTAGCGATGAATAAAAAGAAGCAACTGCCCAAGGCGATCCAGCCTAGCATAGCGCACAGGATCGGCCCCGATGCCGATCCGATCTCGGAGCCTGGGCCGGAACCGAAGCGTTCGAAGCCGGCAAGGCTTGGTATGGCTGCCGCAAGGGCGGCAGTTGAAAATGCCCCGACTGACGAACGCCGGGCTTACGCACGCAAACTGGTCGAACGCTTCTCCC